>JBHLND010000142.1:0-7014 GCA_048937485.1 Promethearchaeota archaeon | reverse complement strand
CTTTTCAGATTTCATGCCAAGAGTTGCATGAATATCTCTGCCACGGTAAAGATACAGAGGGGATATTTGAGGAAAAATAAAGGAATGAGGGGAAGATATCGTTCTTCCCTCTGCTTCAATATGGAACTACTTCATTGTCTTGACCCATTCGACGACTGGCTGAGAGAACTCTTTGATGTGCTCTTTCTCAGGGGCATCGGAATATCAGTGCAGATATTAGATCCTAGAACTTCCACTTTTCTTGCCGATAATCTGGATGTGACCCGCAAAATTCACCAGCGACTTGTCTGTACAGTAATCCATCTCCATTTTCAGTAGTCGTTCTCTTGTTATCGCATCCTTTTCCAGCGAAGTGAGGACTTTTTCGTCAACTTGATGCATGAAGACGGGTGCGCCTACAATCTCAATCACGGCCAGACCACATGCTTCGAAATGCTCTTTCAATTCCTGCCATGTCAGGTTGTACTGAGGGATTTGAAAATCATATGACACATTCGTGTTAAGCAGTTTCTCTGCGTCATCAATCCTTCTCGCTTCTATCAACTCGGAAACTCGTCGGAACTTCGTATCCATACTAAGAACGATGTGACAACCACGTTTAGCCACACGGGCCAGTTCTCTAATGGATTCCCGGGGCTTCATTGACAATGAAACGGCATCATATTGAGAGAAGATGAAATCGAACTCCATTGGATCTATTTCTTTCATATTAGCGATGTCTGATTTAATGAATGTAACATTGTGTCCCTCAACTGATGAAAACCGCCTCTTGGCCTGTTCTAGCATTCCACTAGAGATGTCTAGCAGTACTATATTGGGATAGCCCAATTCGTAGAGCTTCTGAGCCCAAAAGCCTTCCCCGCCGCCTGCGTCGAGTATCCTTATGGATTTGTCCCTAGGAATATATTTCGTAATGAAATGCCAAGTTATGTCATCGGCGAAGCTGATTGCGCTCCGTGCAAATCTA
Organism: Promethearchaeota archaeon; assembly: GCA_048937485.1. GTDB lineage: Archaea > Asgardarchaeota > Thorarchaeia > Thorarchaeales > Thorarchaeaceae > SMTZ1-83. The sequence goes on along the minus strand of JBHLND010000142.1, from coordinate 6,047 downwards.
TCGAATGGCACCTCAGGTACGCCTGCTGCATAGCTCTCTGCAATCTCGTCAAAAAACTCCTCTGCCTTGCGATCAGACATACTACTATGGCAGTGCCCTAATTGGATATTAGTATGACCGTTTCATTCTATTTCATAGGTCTAATGAATTTACTTGGCACTGGAAAGAAACGAACTGCAAATTCAAATTGAAGAAAAGAGGGGTGAGTTGGCGTATAATGCCAACTCGTCAATCTGCGTTCTATTTCATTGACTTGACCCATTCGTAGACCGGGGCGCAGAGTTCCTTCATGCGCTCCTTCTCTTCGTTCATGGGTCCTGGTTTCCAGCCATCAGCTGGTTCGAAGTGCCAGTCTGTAACGGTACCCTGCCGTTCATTCTTTGGTTTCCAGACCACCTTCACAGGCATGCCAAACTCAGCATCCCAGGGGTCCAGACCTCTAAGCTCATTGGCGATGGCGGTCTTACAACCGTCAACGATGACATAAGCAAGTACAAAGGGGAGTCGCTTCAGTGAAGACTTTCCACTCCACCCTGCAATTGTGAAGGTGTGGACAATGCCTTCCTCCTTGAGCTTGATCCATTCAGTCTTTTCGAGGTTGTCGTCAAGATTCCAGCAGTTCACCCGGGGGGGGAAGAATTTGTCTCCGCACTTGGGACACTTGGTGCCCCAGAACTCGCCGTCCACAAAGCCCTTGCCAAGCTTGGAAACCTCGGCATACTTCCAGTAGTACAGCTGGTCGTAGTGAAGATAGACCTTGAACTGCTCCTCCTTGCTGTCCCAGTCGTAACCCATGAATCCAATACCGGTTTCCTTCACGTCTCCACGGAACTCATCCGAGTGCTTGTCGTCCCACTCAACATCACTGTGTCCGGGAATCTTGTGCATTCTCTTGTCCTTGGTCATCTTTATGGCCTCCTTAGAATGAAGTTAGAGATACTGGTTCCAGTACCTGCATGGCTGTTGACAAGACCCGTGTTTGCGTCCTTTACATAGGTCTTGGAGCTAAGGTGCTTTTTCGGAGCCTTATCATTAAGGTGGTATGCACATTCGATAGCTGACATAATTCCGGTGGCGCCTACAGGATGACCATACCCCATGAGACCGCCGCCCACGTTAGATGGTACTTCTCCGTCCAAGAATGTTTGCTTGTCACGGATGAAGTCTTTGACATTATCCTTGTCGCACCAATGAAGCGCCTTGTAGATTTGCACCTCTGAAGAGCTGAAAGCATCGTGAAGCTCTGCGACATCGATCTCCTTGGCGGCCTTCTTATATTCGATGCCGGCCATGTCGTAAGCCATCTCACCGGATTTCCTGCATGCTGCAAACTCAGTCATATCAGGATAGCCTTTGCCGTACTGCTCATTCCAACCGGGAAAATCAATTCTGTCGCCAGCACGGATTGTGCAGCTGCTTAGGCCTGCTCCATCAATCACGACGTAGTTGTCAGGAGCATGCTTCTTGGCCCATTCTTCTGATGTAACTAGAGCGAACGCGCCACCACGACTCATAAGACAGCAGTCCAGACGTTTTAATGGATAGCTGATGAGTCGGCTCTCCATGACGTCATCAACAGTGAGCTCCTTCTTGTAGTAGGGGGACTTTGGATTGCTATAGTCACTCCTGTACCACTGGGACTTCTCATTGTCCGCTGCGTAGTTTCTGTTTTTCATTGCCGCGAAAGCAAAATCCTCCTCTTTGAGGCCATTTTCCTTCATGAATTTGTATGCCATTGCTGCGTAGTAGATTGGATAGATACCACCGGCAAGCGCCTCATACCGTGTGTCGGAGGCAAGAGCGATAAACTCACTCCCCTGACTCTGAGTGACGTTGTCCATGGTTTCCCAACCATAAACACCGACCACGTCAAACATGCCCGACCTAATGGCCATGAAGGCACCATAGAGAGCAGACCCTCCAGTGTTCCCGCCATTTTCAATTCGCACGTGGGGCAACCCGACTAATCCAAGATGATCGTGAACAATCCACTCAGGCGTAAGTTGCTTGCCAAAGTGTACTGAGAAGTGTGAATAGATCATAAACTGCAGGTCCCTGAGCGTAAAGTCAGGTAAGTCCTGCTGAGTTTCTACAACACAATTGGCAGCCATTGCCTCTGGTGTTATATGCATAGGATAGTCGAAAGGTGTAGCCGCACCGCCTGCGAGGCAAACTTTTCGACTCATTTGTATCACTAAATCCTCGTTTCTCCCACCTATAGTGGTGGTTGATTCTGCGGCAGACCGACTGATACCGGTACTTAACAGTAACGGCGAAGCGGAAACTATCACAAAACGTCTATTAGCTTCTTCAAATGCGGCGTAGTGGATTTCACTGCCAGAGTGATGTCCGTCCCATTGCTCCACAGTAGTCGCAAACGAAGATACGTTCTTCGCCTACTTTTCGGAGGTCGATGTTTGCACCACATTTCGCACAGGTTGCAATTGGGCAGAGGCGCTCCTCAAGAATTTGAATATGGTTTCTCACATCTTGAAGGATATCAACAAAGAACCCGCTCAGAATGCGATCATCATCAGAGTAAATGGTGATAGTCAACCCGCCTCTCGTTGGCTGCCCTGTAACTTGAATCTCGGCAGCAAAATGTTTGCCCCATACTTGGTTCTGCCAAGATACGATGCATAAGCAAGGTATTCGCCTGTGTCAAACGTCTCTTCGAAGTGTTCGGCTGGTTTAAGGGACCGCAGTCTTGTTTTGGCTAATAAGAAGACAATCTTTGGTGCTCCTGAAAACTCGTAGGAATAGCAGTTTTATTATTAAGAAACAACTATGTCGGGGAATGCTGTAAGGACAAAGTCATTGAGATATCTCATGCTAGGTGCTTCGCTGATTCTTTGAACTTCTTTGATTGTCCTACGCACTTCGTCAAATTTTCCCAGCTTGTGATACAGTTTTGCCTTAATAATCAGTGATTGAGCGGCAATTCCCGGAAAATCATTCTTCTGGACATAGTCTTCCAACGCCTTCATCCAAGGTCCAAATTGAGAAGGCAATCTGTCTACTTCAGCTCCAGAGAGTCCTGCAATCTCCATATCAGCAAGATTGAGTAAGCATATATTCTGGATTAGAGGATCTGAATCTTCTTTAATGCCATCTAACACTGTTCTGAAGCAGTCAATAGCGGCGTCAAATCTACCTTCTGCTTTATCGAGAATACCTTCAACTATAGGAAACCATCTGAATTGCGTTGTATCGCCGGATTTTGTTGCGGTTTCTTGTGTCAGGGCAATTTCTGATTTTGCTTCTTCAAATCGCTCTAGATTTATCAAAGCATACGCCAATTGTGAATGAATAAACGCCTCGAGGCGAGGGTAGGATTCACTGTTTTCAACCGCGATCGTAGCGAGTCCCAGTGCTTCTGCTCCATTTCCCATCTGATTGAGATATAATGCGAGAAGTGCATTCAATGAGGGCTCGGGATATCCTACAGATTCCGAGACTCTTTGATATTCAAGTTGGTGCTCAAATGCAGCATTTAACTCTCCTCTGAAAGCAAGAATGTGACCTAGTTCATGTTGAATATGGCCAATATTATATCGATAGCCAAGTTGCTTGCTTAGATCTCTGGCTCCAAGCAAGATGTCGATTGCTCGTTTCAGATTAGAGTGTTTGATCTGGTTGGCCAGATAAATCAGGAGTGCAGCAACAACGATTTGATCATCGTGTCTTCTCGCAATAGTAATGGCTTTGCTTAGCTGCTCGATTGCTTCTTTGCGCTTGTTTTCTCTTATGGCGGTTTGTGCCTGGATTCTAATAAGATGTGACTTGAAGAACTCCAATTCTGCATTCTCATTCACATTTCTGGTCAATGCATTAATCGGTTTTAGGTTAACATCACATTCTGGGAACATCTCATCAGCAAGATACCTCCACCTCAGATACAGATGCGTAGCAATCCAATCATTAGGCGCAGCTGCTAGAGCTTTTCTGAGTGATTGCCGCATTTCGTCCCATTTTACGACTGTTCCTTTTAGCGCCGTTGTTATCAAGTAAAGGGGCTCTGCTAAGTCTGGCACTCTTGCTGCAGCCTTCAATCTGTCAGTTAGATAAAAGTGCTCCATGTGAAAGGGGAAGAAAAAGGCAAGATACTCTAACAGAGGCGGCGATTCCTCTAGGCATACCTTCTCGCAGAGTCGTTCAGCAAAGTCACCGAAGTTCTCAGAATCATCCATCACAAGCTGGAGTGAATGACGTGTGACTTCATCTACATATGGAAAACACATAGTTATGGTTCCAAGTGGTTTCAATTCAATTAAACCTCAGTGCATTAAAATAACAATAAATCAGTCGACCTACCACTTCAGTTTTTTGCCTTTTTTAAAATCGTCAAGTCTGGAAGAAGTTACCCTAATGGGTTTCTAAGGCAGAGCTTCACTATTGCATTGGGAATAATGCAGTGCTTTGTTGTTAAGCTTTAAAATGAACCAACAGTCGTAAAGGAACGATGGAAAATGAACGTTACAGAGTTGATCAAAAGCCTTGCAGCATCCACTAGAGATTGGCGTGAGTATGCTCTTCGAAACCTGCAAGAGGAAGGATGCACTGATCTGTCATATCGACCCAAGTCTGGAATGTCAGCCTTGGGATGGGTGCTCGCTCATCAGGGGGCGGCATATGACTTTGCACTGAATATGTTACTCAAGGGAGATTCCCCCAAGTATCCAGACCTCTTCCACAAATACAGAGGAGATAGTGAGGATCCAGGGGATTGGTCAGGGCATTCTCTTCAAGAGATAAATGATTACTACGACTTAGCTGAGAAGGACTTCATTGAATGGGTAGAGCAAAGATCCAACGAAGACCTGAACAGTGTGCTGGAGGGCTCAGGAATTCCTCAGTTTTTCAATGGAATGCGAGTCATCGATGTGATTGCCTTTACATTCACACACCTGAACCATCACAACGGTCATCTCAGTGCAATCAAGGGCGACTGGTGCAAGCAGCAGAATAAGTGACTTCACCGTTAGTTTAGTATGGTATCCGGAGACATAGCGACACTCATGTCGTTTAGATATTTCATGCTTGGAGCTTCTGCAGTCTTCTGGACTTGCTTGAGGATTTTACGAACCTCTTCAAATAGACCCTGTTTGTGGCGCAGTCTTGCCTTCAGAAGGAGAAACTGAGCTGCTATGCCAGGAAAATCATTCTTCTGTGTATGTTCTTCCAACCTCTGCATCCATGGTCCAGAATGGGTGGCTTCCTTGTCCAACGATTTCTCCGAGAGTTTTTCAATTTCAATATCGGTTAGATTCAGCAAACAGAGATTTTGGAAGATAGGAGTTGGGTCTTCTTCAAGATGTTTCCATACTTCGTTGAAACACTCAATGGCGCTATCAAACCTACCCTCCGCTTTGTCAAGAATCCCTTCAATCAACCGGCACCACACGAGCAGTCTAAAATCTCCTGACTTCGTGACCAATTCCTGAGCCTTTGCTAGTTCCGCTTTTGCCTCTTCGTATTCTTCTAGATTGATCCAAGCATACGCCATTTGTGCATGAGCAAAAGGATCATAACGTGGAGAAGATGAAAGCAGGTCAATCGAAGCCCTAGCTGATTCCAGAGCTTCTTCTCCATTTCCGCTCTGGTTGAGATAAGAGGCGGTAATTGCATACGTGAGCGGCCCCGGACATGCTAATGACTTCAAAATCCTTGCATACTCACGATTGTATTCAACTGCGGCGTTTAACTCTCCTCTAAAACCCATTATGTGACCTAATTCCGATTGAATCAAGCCAATATTGTATAGATAACCAAGTTCCTCACTCATTACCCTTGATGTGAGAAGAATATTGGTTGCCCGTTTTACATTGGTGTGTTTGATAACATTAGCCAAATTCTGCAAGAGCCGTGCAACCACAATTTGCTCATTGTGTTTTCTTGCAAGGACAATAGCTTTGTTCAATAATTCGACTGTTTCTTTCAGCTTCTGCTCCCTTTGAAAGTTCTGAGCTTGAATCCTGAGAAGGAATACTCTGAAAAACTCCAATTCCTTATTCTTGCTTATGCTATTGGTGACTACTTCGATGGGC
>JBHLND010000141.1:0-7016 GCA_048937485.1 Promethearchaeota archaeon | reverse complement strand
TTGATTCGTGAAGCTATTTGGCTGGCAAAACAGCAAGCGAAAGTAAAGGTAGTGAGCGAGGTGCATGTGGTTCTTGACAGAGCCAAGCATGATGGCTTTGAGATTGTAAAGAATCCCAGAGTGGTTATTAGAATGGAAGGAGCAGAGGACAAGGGCTACATCGAATCATGGTCTGAGGACCTCCGAGCCGTAAATAGAATCTTCAGCAGACTACTAGCAGCTGAAGACCATGAGCAGATAGTCTGGTGGTGGTTTTCAAGAGATCGCCTCTTCAGGAAGTACAGTGATTCAAACCCGGATGGATACTATGTCAAGTTCCCAGTCGATTTCCTTGGTAGGGAGCTTGGTGTTCGAGATGTCAGGCTTGTTACCCTAAATGCAGTTGCCATCTTTCTCCAGGAACTGCATAAGAGGGAGGGCAATGAGCATATCAAGGGTCTCCTCCATAATCTAGGAATAGAGTCCTAGCATTGCGTGCGTGAGTGTGATGGATAGCAATCCTGTGACATTCAAATGGATCTTTCCTTACATTGTGCTTTTATTCATGACACTCATGATCTGGCTTTTTCTTTCAATAGACATCTCCCAGAGTCTATTGGTGTCAACTGTCACTGATCCTCTCACATGGATTGTGACCTCTTCTGCGATGCTGGCAACATTACTGTTTCCATGTTCTATACTTGCCTGGAAAATCAAAAATCAACTTGTGTATAATCCGCCCGATTGGGACTTTCAAATTCGGGAGGTGCCCTTTGGTGAGTATAGAGAAATGATGGATGAATATATCCAAGAGTACTCGCATCTAATCTCGCGTGTGATATGGCCCGATTTGTTGCTTCTAGCCGTGCTAGTTGGTCTAGGGATTTCTCTGCCTTTCGTGCTTCGATTTTCAGTTTTCATGTTGCTTCTCTTTCCTTATCTTTATGGTGCAGTTGTTATTGTATTTGGAATGGTGCTGGTTCATTTTCTCATTCATCTCATAAGCACAGAGGTGACGGACGATTTTCCATACTTTCCTCCCTCCCGATTTAAGAAATTGATAGAGAGGTTGTCACTGATTCCTGGAATATCATGGGTTGGAGTTCGGATAGCAATTGGTGAATCAGGAGGTTTCTACACCATTCGGGATCCAGTGATAGTATGCCGAGTTGAGGCAATTGAGAGTTCTGCCAGAATTGATGGAATTGTCAATTCTAGGAGAGAACTACATGAAGTAACCGGGTATCTCAATTTGGCTGAAGAAAGGGAACCAATTACCAGGACAGTCCGTTCTGAGCGTGAAGTTGGCAATGATCAGATTCTAGACCTTGTGAAATGGTTGGTCCAAGAATATGTTAATGCAAAAGGGCATGAGGACTTCCTTTCAGATGTGATTGACGAGCTTGGCCTTGAGATATGAATCGATGAGCTTATCACTTGAAACAATCTTTCGTTAATATGTAAGAGGCTGATTCGTGTGAGCGAGGATGAGATTATTGACTACTCCAGGCAATCCGCAGTAAACAAAGCTTTTGCAGTCCTAGTAATTGCGCTAACTGCTTTTGCAATTTTGTGGAAGCTCACGGATCCTGAAGATCCTGGTCTTATACTTCCAATCAATATGCTGTTCCCAGTTGCTCTGCTTTTTGCTTCATTCGTCATGGGTGCATTCTCCAAGAGAGCTATAGACTATGTTCCAGGTGAATGGACTGAGCAAAAAGCATGGATGACATTCACAGAGTATGAGAAGATGTTTGAGGATTACGAAGACGCATTTGGACACTTATTCTCTCATTCTGGTGACTGCTGCAGCATTTGCATCTTGATACCAGTAGCAATTGCCCTTGGCTGGCTCACAATAGTGTTCGAGTCTATTACTGAGTCCCTATTCTCTCCGATCATCGATTCGATTCTTCTTATTGTTATTGTCTATTCTATTGTTGCAGTCATCGGTTTCATACTCGGATTCAGATTCCCTGCAATAGATGCGGAGGAGTTCTTCAAACCTGTACCGATGGGAAGTGATGTCTATGATTTTGCAAGTGAGCTTCAACATGTCAAGGAGATACGTGCTGGACTTAATGTCACTCTTGGGACAAGAGGCAAAGTGCAAGCAATAAAAGCGGCAGAGATCAAGACCTTTGTTGAGGGGCTTCCTGATACAGTCGCTATTCAAGTTCAAGTATCTCATTCAGGTTTTGCCTACCCCTATCTTGTTGGAACCGCCTACAAGGGAAATCCTGTTACTCCAGGAAAAGAGAGTTACAATATCGGCACCACGTATCCAGCACTTGTTGAGTATTCCATGGATGAGAAAGTAGCTGTTATGGTTGCCCGCTTTGATATCCCCAAGCGGACTAGTGCAGTTCCACATATTTCGAACCGCGATTTCCGCAGACTTGCTGTCCTATTAGTTTCAAGATTGAAGGCAAATCATGAGGGCACCCTGTAAATGTTTGGAGTGAGTGCGTGACAGGCATCTTTAATTATGAGTCATTCACGCGATGAACCTTGAACCTCCAAATGCGAATTGGTGAATCGAATTGGTGTCTGAAAACTGGACTAACAAGTGGATTGTCATGTTGCTGGCCGGAATCCTAATCCAGGCTGTTACCTACACACTTATTGCAGTGCTGAAGTTTCCAGAGTTTGCGATTCATCCCTACTTTTTTGATGTATGTCTCATTGGGTTCATGTCTGTTATCATTCAGTTTGGTGGCTTTGCTGTCATCATGAGCAAGACTACCGGACAAGATCCGTCCATCTACGGCCAAGGTCGCCCATTTCAGCACAAGCTCAGGGAAGAGGACGAAGATGTAGCTGATCGAAAGCCAACTCAAGCCTCTTCTGAATGACCATCAAGAACAGCAAGCTCATGGCCATGTAATTAGTGGTGGAAATACTCTCGCTGGTATATGCTCCGGAATGAAGCCAGGGAACCAAATCTCCAAGAAGGGAACATTGAACAACGGCGATATGAGTACTACTGCTACCATAAGCAGGGCGAATGTGAAAGTGTGCACGGCTGTCACGTACGTATAGTATGGGCGAATGTAACTATAGAAAGCAAATGCAGGAATCGATAGCGCCGCCATTGCAAATATCTCGATTGGATCGAAGAAGAATGGTAGGGTAATGGGGAATAGAAAATAGAACCCCCAGGTGATTCTCTCGCTTGATGTTTCGTGATGTGCAATCTTGTGTATACCATCAATCCCTTGTGCGAGCATGAATACAGGGACGAACATCCACCAAGCAAGACCTACAAAGAACATGGCTCCTGCATAAAAGAATAGGTCTCCAAAGCTCTCAAACCGTTCCCAGAGAGGATTTCTCGAGAAGAATTCGGTTGCTTCTGTCATATAGTAACCAAGCATTTGAAAGAAAACAAGAACTGGCAAAAGAATGAATGATACTGCAATCATGGCAACTGCAGCCCTTGGCAATCCAGGGATCTTTCCCTCATGATAGTTGTCAAGTGGATAAATACCATGCAATGTGAATGCTGTGATTAAACACAATAATCCACTTGGAACTCCCGGAACAAGAATCTCTATTGGCTGAAAGATATACATCAATGGTCCAAATCCAGTGTAAACATTGGATGTGAGAGATTCTTCAAGAATGTACCAAACACCAAAGACCACAAGGAGCTCAGGAATAAGCATCTTGAATCTATAATCTTGGATGAACTGCATAATCGGTCCAGGTTCTTTGCTTTCTTCACCCATGGTTTAGTTCCACCTTGAACGTAGGGGCTCCCATCCATCCATCTCTTAAGGCTATCCCTGCCGGAAGGCTGCGTGTCCATGCAGACGGGGTGAAACAGCCTGCAGTCTATTTTCTTCGAGGTGATGCTTTCCTTTTCACTACTCTATTGCATGAGGATATTGCCGGACATCCAATGCATGCCTCTGGAACATCAGTCACAGATTGATCGCCATAAAGAAGAACTTGTTCTGTGATTGATGTGCCCGCAGTGACCTCTTGTGCCGCTTTTTCCTTTCCTGCCATCTTCACATTGCATTTATGAGCTGCCATCTCCTCTACTAGCTTCTCCATCTCTCCTGCAACAATAACTGCATTTGGTCCAACCCTTCGAACTACATATTTGGTGAAATCCTCTAAGAGAAGAAGATTCTCCATATCGTTCTCGCTATCAGTTTCAAGGAGTACTACTTCTGAAACCTTGGCAAATGTCGTCTGGGAGATCCAGTCAGTGATTGACCTAGCAACATTTCTTGGAACTGGCTTGCTGCTTTCCTTTTCCATGAACTCCAGAATATCCTTCTCACGAAGTCCTGTTTCAATTGCCTGAAATATGGATTGATCGGTTATGCGAAATGTGCTAACCACATCTGTCTTGGTTGGTTGTGAGAATAGCATCAGTCGGTAAAGGGTGTGGTAGTCCATTTCTGATGTGAAGACTGTGATTTCGAAATTAGGTAGCACAAAGAAAGTGTCACTGCTGCGAATTTCTGCTTGCGGGTTCTTTGCCAAGACACTCTCACCCACAGCAGTTAATTTGATACCTTCAAGTTTCTTGCCGCGAAATGCTCCCTCCACCAATCCCAAGAGAAGAGGTGTTTCTAATGCCATTCGTACTCGGTCTTCATCAACTTTGACCCACTTCAGCGGCGCGTTCTCCATGAATAGCTCACTTCGTATCCACGCTTTGATATCCGCAATACTAATCCATTCTTCTTGTGTACTTTCTCTTAGCCTGCATATTGCCAGATTTAGCGTATACTCGGTTGGCTGATCCGGAGTGGCCCATATTGCTCTCGTTCTGCCAAGGGATGATAGCAGAAGTCGTCGAGAAACCGTGCTCTGCCCTCCGGAAAAGAGAACCTCCACCTTACCAGGAATCACCTGGTTCTCATCAACTATTTGATATGCCCCAGCTTTGCGTGCCAATTTCTGCACTAGCTCGAATCTCTCTTCAGTTGGCTTGGACATGGCCGCTCTGATATGATCCAAATCCCTCTTTGGGAATTCCCAAGAGCTTGTTAGTCTAACCTCATGCTTCGCAAGATATGAAACAAGCAAAAGCATATCGATTAGAAGGGTGTCTCTTTCATCCACGAATGTCTTAGCCCTCTTTGGAACCTCAGGGTTCGGTTCAGGCTTTGCGCTGAATTGCTCAGATAGATAAGGAATCAAGTAATCGAGTATTTTGAATTCGGCAACCTCTCTTCCATACTCTGTTAGTCTGGATTGAAGTCTCCTAATTATAATCCCTTTCTTACGAAGGTCTCTCTCGGTCTGGTTGAGCTGGCCATAGCTGTAGATCTGCCTGAATGGCTTGAGCTTGTCATAGCTCATCGCTCCCCTACTTAGAGCAAGCATACCCAACAGGTCAATCTCTCGATCAGAGAATGTGGCAAAGACACGTGTTCGAACATTAGGGTCTTTCATCTTCTCTACAAGGAGGCTGACTAACTTAGTACCTGAATCGCTGCCACTCACGTCTATGTCCCAATATTGACATGCGACCATCAAGTCCTCTCTCAACATGTGCTCCAATTCTTTTTCCAGGCTCTCTGTTGGCATCGTATTTCCGGCCTCAAAGATGAAATGTGCGAACAAGCGCCCAGCGTTTAATCATTTATGACAGTTTTGGTTTGAGCTATTTACGGCGCCTTGAAGTCCATTACTAGTAGGCTTTTTCCTGTTTTAAATGGCCGAAAAGAGACAACCTTATTTTGCACACGCCACCAACAAGACCTTGGTGCTTGAATTGGAGCCACTTCTCTGGAGCTTGAAATACGCCCCTTCTGATTGGTCAGACTTCATTGGGCAAGACCGCTCCATTTCACATCTTAGGAACCTCGCAGAGTCAGGCAGCTGTCCCAACATGATTCTGTATGGACCATACGGCACCGGCAAGACAAGTGCCGCCCTGAAATTCGCAAGAGAATTCTTGGGTGATAATTTTGCGTCGAACTTCAAGATACTGAACGTTCGTTCAGTTGTATCATACCCAACGTCAAAGGCTAAGCGAGACTTAAAGACATTAGCCAAGCTTGACCGTTCTGAGCGAACAGAGTTTGATGAGTACATGTCTGTCGTCTTCAGAGAAGTGAAGGAAGACCTCAAACGTCGTGGCATCGGTAGAGATCCAAACAAAACCCAGATGCTACAGGGTGCAATCCGGATGTTTGCATCAACAATGGCCGTATCAGATGAAATGATCAAGGTTCTAGTTCTGGATGAAGCTGATGCTCTAACTAATAGCATGCAGCAAGCTCTTCGGAGGACTATGGAAATCTACAACAATGTCTGTCGGTTTATTTTCGTCACTCCGAGTCTATCAGGATGGAGTCCGGCAATCATTTCCAGATGCATCCCATTGAATTTCCCCTGTCCTCCTCAAGACAAAGTCAGACTTCTTGTGGAGAGTATCGCATTGAAAGAGGGCGTCAGCATTGAGCCAATGGCATTAGATGCCATCGCTCGCGAGTCTGGCGGCGATATGCGTCGGGCTACCAATCTATTGCAGATTGCCGCCGCCTACGGGAAGACCATAACAGAGGATTATGTGTATCAGTGCACCGAAACACCCCTGACCGAAGGCGTTAGACAGATGATCACGATGGCCATAAATGGCTCCTTCAAGAAATCTAGGAAAGCACTTCGTCGATTACTTGCGTTGGAACGGTACTCTCCAGAAGAGATTCTTCTTGAGATTGAGCGTGACATTGTGAAACGTCCTTTTCAGCCTTTGATTATGAGTCAAGTACTTAATCGGCTCAGTGAGATAGATCACAGGGTAGTTCAGGCTAGTAATCCGTTCATTCAAATCACTGCCTTTCTAGCTTCAATTCAACGAATTGCTGCTGAAATAGCAACTTAGAACATGGGGCAAAGTCAAGTCGTCATGCCTTCCCTTCAAAATCACTTATCAGATTGGGAGAAAGCACTTGCTTATCAAATAGGAACTCTGCTTTCACCTTGACGCCCTCACGTGATATCATGTCACTATTCTCGGCGATAATCAACAGGTTCCTAATGGCGCTTGGAGGACCATAGCGACA
>JBHLND010000140.1:0-7016 GCA_048937485.1 Promethearchaeota archaeon | reverse complement strand
GTACATTATTTCGGCGTTACTTCCACCCACTACAACAACTCAAACTCCAACTACAACCACCACCACTACAACAACAACTACAACAGATGGACTAGGACTCGACATGACACTAGTTCTTGGTGTGTCTGCAGCTGCTGTAGTACTTGTAATTGTCATAGTTCTGACTATAAATCGCCGCAAGTGACTCCTGTTGATAGTTGGCAATGATGTCCATCAAGTTAAACGAACAGCAATGTTAATATTGAATCTCTAGGGGTGACACGAAGAAGCCGCCGTGGCTCAGTAGGTAGAATTCTGTTTCTTTGGGAACAGTATGTCGAAAGCGACAGCCTGTTAAGTTGTTGGTCGCAGGTTCGAGCCCTGCCGGCGGCGCCATTTCTTTCTATTCTCACTTCGGTGTTACTTTCGATAGGGAGAGGTTTATCTACTTAGAGAGCTAGTAGCAAGTAGATTAGGAGGAGAGGAATAGGATTCCACACGAATACTATAGGGACAGTAAGTGCGAAGCAATTGAGAGAATGATTAGAGAAGACCCCTATTACAGTGATTGGATTGTGATGCGGTATCGGCCCTCTGGAGTATTATCAGAATATGAGGACTCGTATGAGATTCAAAATGAAAAGGGGAAACGTATCATAGATTTCTCCGAGTCAGAGATTGATCTGTTAATCTCATCAGCAACTCTACTTTTGGTGCTTGACAATGTCAGAAGATTGGGCGTCTTCAACAGATTTGGTGAACGTGCGCCTTATGTCATACTCCTTGTAGTCCTTTCAATTCCCGTAGTTGCCTTTTTTGTGGTAATGCAGTTCTATCAATATATCAGAACTCTACCAGATGAGCAGACATTCCTTGGATTCATAGGTTTCTTTGGAATCCTTCTCTGTTTTGTAGGAATTCTATGTTTTTCGCAAAGAAGCAATCCTAGACGTGAGAAAGAAGCTGATTTTGTCAGTGGTAAGCAAGAACCTATCTCAGACGAGTTAATTGATGATGTTATTGACAAAGTGAAAGAACTCGAGGATTTGAAGCAAAGCAATCCAGCAGAATACATACGCAGGTTAAGAGAATTGAAAGATGACTGACTGCCGGCGGCGCCACTTCTTCTTTCACGCAGTATTGGGATAATTCATTCTTCAAGAATGAGTAGTAAGCTGTAGCTATAACTTGTACCATCCCCCCAATACCATCCTTCATATTGACGGATGGATTGTGGAACACCATTTGTTGTATTTACTAGTCCATACCATCCTGCAGAGCCATGATGCGAAGAGCCGGTATTGCCAATGAAGAAGTCATCGTCACTGAAATAGGATTTGTAACAGCGATTCAAATCGTAGAGAGAAGAGGTTGGATGGGTATCAGGATACAATCCATCAAGATAGTTCCAATCACCGATAGGAAGCAGACACTTGGAAAAGAGAGAATTGAGTAGATTGCGGTGATTGTCAGCAATATCAGAACCATTTTCAAAACGAACTTCACATTTTTGGTAGTTAATGATTGAGTCTACAAATCCTGTTGGAGTCATTAATATTGGGATAGATGGCAAATCGGATATTTCAAAGACAATCTGTGAGTTGTTTAGGGGCAGTAGCCAGATTTCAACCTCATCTGGGATGTATTCCAAGTTATAGGTCCGATACGTGTATTCAATTCGGTAATGAAACTCATCTCCAACCTGAACTACCCATTTCAAATCCATTGCCACTACTCCAATAGGATCGAAGATCCACAAGATTGGCAAGGAAATGGCCATTATGAGGAGTATTGCACGAATCTTGGAATTTCTCTTCAAAGTACGCCCCCACCCTTGATTGGATACTAATTCTGAAGTATTTAGTGATATTGGTTTCTGATTAGTTGAAATCTATCATTAACGTAGTTTCCGGCGGCGCCACTTCTTCATTGGAATCAGAAACTAGGTTCATTCAATCGAATGGTGCTCTTGCTTATTATATCAAAACAGTGTCAGAAGGTCTTCTCAAGTAGGGTGAGCACCATTTCTTCATCCTCTACTGGTCGAACCCAATCAAGAGAATATAGCGTTTCAATAAAATCTGTCTGATATGTCACAAAGATGCTCTTGCATCCAGTATGAAATGTCATCTTCACTTGGTGTGCTAATTGGTCGAGAAATGTTGAGTCATCTTTTGCATAGATTGTACAACTCCAATGAGAGCCTGATTGATCCTCACGAGTGAGTCCAAGAGATAATGACACAATCTCATCTTCCATGGTTTGAATCCAAAATCTCGCGTTCTTTCCAACTCTTTCGAGACCGTCACGAGTGACATCTAGAGCTTTCCAATCGTAGATTATTACATTGTAGGGAATTAGTTCAGCATTGAGAATATTTGGATATAGATCCCTCGCCGGCACCTCTCTAACAGGGCCCCGTGCCATAGACCAAGAGATTCCATCCTCAATGTCTTGCCAATGAACAGCAAGGTCAAACTTCCTTCTCATTTCTACTGAATCGCCAAGGTGGAGAGATGCTTCATTGTTTACAGCAGTAGTATAACGAATCCTTTCAACTGGAATTTCTTTTGCCATCCTAACAACATGCTGTGTAAGAAGTGTTGCTAGGCCTTTGCCACGATAATTAGGATGGACTCGAAGGCCCTCCATCCAACCAGTCCTTCCATTCTCTATCACTCTAAGATTCGCAAGCGCTACCACATGACCGTCCTGTTCAATTGCTGCAGTGCATGAGGATTTATCCTCCAACCAGGCATCAAAGAGGGATGGAATATAGTCGTGCCCTTCCCAGGTGTGTCGCGCTATCTCCAGAACATCCTCTCTGTCCGTCGAACGTAGTGGTCTTATTTTGCACATTATAGCAATGATGTGAACATTCTCAAATATGAAATCTGCTCTCTGATGTTTTGAGCAATTTCAGTCAATTCAAAGCCACTTGTCTTCGGTCGCATGACCATTTAGTTGAGCTTCAGAATAGGGTCTTTAAGAGAAACCAAAGGCACGCGAATCAGATACTCCGTTTCCTAGCTTCAACATTGGTTGGGAAGAGGGGATTTCGTTATCTCTTTGGACAAGAGCCTAAGAGGGGAATAGAGGCAGTAATGCTTGACATTAGCAATCCATCCGCCCAGGAGGTTGAGATAGCGATTTGGATGTACTATGAGAGAAGATTCAAGGACCAACACTCTGAAACCGTACTGGATTACCCTGATGCAATAAACGACGATGATTTTGACAGACTAACTTCCGAAATGGCACGTATGAAATCAAACAGAATAACATCAAAGAGGATAGGACGAGTAAAGAGATCCAGACCGCACTTAATGACATTCTACAATGAATTCATGCACAGCTGATGAGGATTCCCGGGGGCGCCACTTCTCCATATTCATCTGATTTGATTGTATTTTCACTGGCAGCGATATGCCAAAACATTGAAGTATAGTGTTAACATACGTTAACATTAACTCCTGAATGGAATGTGGTAGACATGAAGCCCCTCGGCACAATAACAATGTGTTATCCATTTGTCGATGAGAAGACAAAGGATGCACTTGAATTAGTAATGAATGAGGCAGAGAATTATGGTGACTTTACAGAGAAACTCTGCGATAAAGTGATCTCAGAACCGTCATCTCCACTATTGGAATACCTTGTGTTCTCTTTCGCGTATTGGCTGGAGAGCCACAAGCTAATCGATAGGCTAGAAGCAGCAGGCAAGGTGCCAGACTTAGCCAAACCTATCCTTCTGATTCTCAAGGCGGAGAGGGGTTTTAGTCTCAGTTGGAATGAAGTGAAATCCTCACTTGTGAATGCACTCAAACTAGCACCCAATGACTGGATAGCAACTCATCTTTACCTTCAGTGGAGAATGTATACCCAGCAGTACTTTTCAGAGGCGGATGTAGAAATTAAACCTCTCGAAATGATTGCAGCCGCCGTGAGCAAAAACAGTGAGTTGCATTATTTCGAGTCATATCTTCACTGGATAACAGCGAAAAGTCTTGAAAAGGATAATGACAGAAAAGGAGCAATAGCTATTCTAAAGAAAGCATTGGCAATAGCCAGGAAATTCGATGACAGGGTCTATGCTGCGTGTCTTCTTGTTGTTATCGGTGGCCTTACCAGACTCGCCGATTTGAAACAGGGAGCTGATTTGCTAATCTCCGCAAGAGAGCTAAGTGAAGAGCTTGGATACGAATTCCAAATTGGTCTAGTTCAGGCACACTTGGGACGCATCATGGAAGTCAGGGGAGAGTTTGATGCTGCAATTGAATACCAACGCGAATATGTGGCATATCAAGAGTCACTTGGCAGTTCAAAACCCATGACGAATGCAGTCATTGCGTCCTTCTATAATCAAATCGGAAACGGAGAGAGGGCGTTGGAATTTGCGAAAAAAGGATTAGCTCCAGAAGATGCACCATTTCTTTGGATTTCATACAGCAGTGCGCAACATGCTTGGGCTCTAATCAATCTTGGAAGATATACAGAAGCGCAAAGAGCACTAGCAATCTGTCAAAGAATAGCATTGAAGTCAGGCAGTATTGATTACTTGGCCTGGTACTATATGGTAGAAGGGCTCCTTGATAAGGCAGAGAAACGTTTTGAAAACGCCGCAGAAAACTTCCGAAAAGTATTCGATTTAATTGAGGAGAATCCCGTTCCACTATATCAAAACATCTGTCTACTGAATCTTTCAGAGATAGAAATTGACATGCTTACAGATACATCATTACACGAGAATTATGATTCGTCCGGACGCTGGATGAAGGAACTTGAGAATCACGTCCAAGAGAATGATCTTCCTGGTATTGCTGCACTGTCAATGATTCTGAAAGCCAAGCTTCGATACAGACAAGGCAGGTATGATGATGTCCGGAGAATTCTGAAAGAAGTTCAAGAAACTGCGAAGACTTCGAGCATGCGCTACCTCAATGATATCATCATCTCAAAATTCCCTGATGTGATTGTCGCATGAACTTCAGTATCTGAAAGGCTGCGCCATTTCTCCTACCTAGTGGATAACTACTACGCTTGGACGAATATTGCTTAAATTGTTACCAACTGGGACAGCCTCAGACTCTGTAGGGTGCCATTCTATGAGTAGTGATCATTCTAGACTGTCTACCATTTTAGCAACTATATCATAGATAAGTTCAGGGTTCTTCTCACAAAAAGTTGCAGTATATACCGTGTTAGAAGAAACGATTTTGCCATTGCTCTCGGTAACAAGTTCATCAAGCAATTCCTCGCCGCCATCTCGAATCGGGGTGACATGGATGACCACAAAGCCTACGTCTCTTGCACCTTGAGAGATAAGCAGCTCTTTTGCTTGTAGAAGGGTCTTGCCACTCTTCGTGAGGTCATCCATGACAATGACATTCCGGCCTCGGACATCGACTTCCCCCTGCATCTCTATCGTGAAGGAATCTGACCGACGTTTGCTGAAGCCCGAAAGCCCAAAGCGCCGTTGGGCACCTTCATCGGGTGCTGTCAAAACATAGTCATCAAATTGGAACTTAGATGCAGCATATTTGACAAGCTCATCTACAATGCTTATGATTTTGTACATCCCTTTCTTTTGCAGTTTCTGAACCCAAGGGATACCAGAATCGACTACTGGTTCCACAACCCATATTCCATCGCTTAGATTTGCAATACTTTTCATGGCAATGGCGCTTGAAACAGCCTCTCCTGTATTGAATGCCTTGTCCTGAAGAGCAAATGGCTGAAATGTCAACACAACATCGATCTGACTTGGTGGGGTGATTGGCTTCGTCTTGTAGGTCTTATGCTCGATCTTTTCGACTTTTGTGGGATTTCTCAGCAGATCTAATAGCAGTATGAGCTCTTCAAGGCGGTCAGACGTTGTGAAGAATTCATTCGCACTTGGAGAAGAACCTGTGCAGCTCTGAACAACTACAATCCTTTTTCCTGCGAGAGCTTCGACTTGACCAATCTTCACATAGAGGTCTGTGTTGGGAAAGAACCTCTTGCCATCGAAATTGAACTCTGATGTATGGACTCGGCATCCTAATTGAGTGAAGCTGGTCCTAAGATGTTCTGCGCCACTAGCTAAGACAACCTCAAAATTGATCATTGCTCTTCATGGTTTCTTCAATTAACATCTTATTTTCATTTTGGACCTTTTTTCCTGTGAATGTATCACCAGACCTTCAGCAAGGACAAAGGAAAATAAAAGATAAGCATAGTACACAAGCTTATAGTTGATATAATAGCTTTAGAAACAGAGTGTGAACCAGAATGAAGTTCACTCCCATTGCCCAAGCGGAAAGAAATTACCTGAAAGGCGTCTTAAGGGCCTTTCTAAATGGAAAGAAGAACCAGAACTATGTTATTGGTTGCTTTAGGAATGTTCCAATTGCCATCTATGATCAAGTTGTGAGTGAGCTGGCAGAGTTTTCTGAAATGCCTCGGTTTAGTGAGCTCTACCGGATCAGGAAAAGGCTAGAAAAGGCTCTGGTTGAGTCAGAGTCAAGGAGCAGATGGAGTCCTTGGGTACTTGGGAAGTATTGATGGATTTCAGTCTTCATCTCTTGGGGCACCAATCAATACAGGATTCTATCTGAGACATAGATTGATTTTCTCACTCTTTCTAGAATGGTGATTCACCAGGAATGTATCCGCTAGAGAGGTTTCTTTCCGCGGAGTTCCTCGAGCTTTTTCTGAAGGTATGCAAGTGGTACATACTGTTGATGTATCGAGAAAGTCATTGAAGGTGAGAGGTATAGGTTTCTGATTGCACCTATGGAACCGGAGAATCGCTGGTCGTAGTTTTCTTCCCAAGTCAGATGGTCTCTAAGTCTGAAGAAGCTGCTGATTACAAGAAGATTGTATTTTCCTGCACTAACCACTACCATCAGCGTGATATGTGGGTCCTTCATGAGAGCTTTGAATATCTGTTCTTTTTGCCCACGTATCTCAATTAGAGACAGGACGATGAAGTATTCTGGCGGAGCCCACATTCTTGGAAAGCGAGAAACTGGATTTGATATGAGGCCCTCCTGAAG
>JBHLND010000139.1:0-7017 GCA_048937485.1 Promethearchaeota archaeon | reverse complement strand
CATAGCAAGAATTGAGAATGGGTTGATTACGGAGATACGTGAGTACTTGGATCAACAAGAATTCTCAAGACAGCTTGGAACTCTCCATTAGTTTCTCAAATCCATGACAGATTGCATCATGGTTTGAGAATCAGCTCATAAAGCTCCATGTCAAGCCCCCAGAGATGCTTACGAAGGTGTCCACACTTTCTAAAGCCAAATTTCTCGTAGAGGGATATTGCTTCTCTCAGGAACGGAACTGTATCTAGCCAGATTTTGAAAGCGTTATTCTCTTTGGCGTACCTGATAACCTGTTCAACAAGAGCGGTTCCTACACCCTTTCCTCGATGAATCTTATCAACAGCCATATGAGTCAGCAAACAGGTTCCATGCATAAGTCTACAGCCCACCACGCCAACAACTTCGTCCTTGAGTACGGCAACCAAATAGGCTTCCTGTTCCATCCACCGCTTCATCTCTTCTTCAGAGGGCTGCCTAGACTCTTTCAGTTCTTTTGGGAACTGTGTTTCAAATTCGTCCCACACGCGTCTGTACAAGGTTGATATCTGCCATGCATCATTCTCACCAGCCTCTCGAATTGCATAGCCGGGTTCTGACAGATGATCTTCTGCGTTCATGAGTGAGCCATCTCACGCTCTTTCTATAGTCTTGTGATATGAGTATTAGCAATGCAGAATACGCAATTACATGAACATGATAGATAGGCGGTGTCAAGTTATATACTAGGCATATGGAGTATCAGCTAACCAGAGGACCAATGATTTCTCTATCTTGATAGCTTTCCATCTTGCTGTGAATGGTTACCGTTTTGGATTTGGCTTTCTTTGGTTTGCATCCCGAATGTGTAGCTTGCCTGTGTGAACGGCGCAACTCACACAATAGTAGGATGTAACACGTCGAGTCTGAATGTAGCTGCCTTGTTGTCTGAGTTCTCTCGCAATCTGCGGCTCAACTGCAGAAACACTTCGAGTGAACTTTTTCGCCTTGTCTGCTGGAACCATCCGTCCACATTTTGAGCACTGGACCGGTCCTTTGTGACCCGATCCTCCCTTTGCTCGGCCTGCTGATTTTCGTTTCTTTGCCAAAACTGAATTGTCACCTGTGGCTCAATGCCATATCAGCCGCTGCGTGTGAGTTTAAAACCCTGTGGGTGAGAATAAAGCCCTATTGCTCTGTACGGAACGCATAAAGTGTATCTTTTGACAATCCTTCACAGGAGTGTGTAGATTTGCTAGTTGACATGCATTTCCATGTAGAGTCCCAGTTCCATAATCCAGCAGATATTGATCGTACTTTAGCAGATATTGAGAAGCACAAGATGCTGGTAGCAGTAAACTCCTGCGATATCCCTGGATACAAAGAGTCAGTTGAAATCTGTAAACGTTCAAAGTACATGTTTCCGGGATTTGGCATTCTTCCCTGGTATGCTCATCAATTTGCACACAAACTAGACTCGATTTCCCTACCTCTGGATGAGATAGGGATGCTGGGAGAGATAGGAATCGATTACAAGTATTCTCCACCAGAGGCGAAGCCACATATGCAAAGGGCACTCTATGATTTCTTTCTTCAGGCAGCCGAAGAATATGACCTAATCATCAATGTCCATATTCGTGGTCAAGACACCATGGATGATGCGCGTGAGATCATGGGCGGCTATAGCCTGAAGAGAGTCATTATGCACAGCTACTATGATCTTCCTGCGGGAATGCATGAACTTGTCGATAGAGGATACTATTTTACTATCGGACAGGCGATCCTAGACCCGGGAGTTGATGAGGAGAGAATCCACAATGCAATTAGAGAAATACCAGATGACCTGATACTAACTGAAACGGATTGTGTACCCAGAGATTTCATTCCGCCTTCAGCCACCCTTGCAAAAATACACGAAGCTCTTGCAGCTTTCAGGGGAGTGACTGTGACACAATTACAGGAAACAGTTCATCAGAACACATTGAAACTATTGAAGGGGGTACCTCACCTCGACCAATATGTGAAACTGCTTGACTAGGACCTTCCAGGTCAAACTCTCTCGATTCATAGTCCAACAAATAATTGCTAAATGTGACAATAATACCTATTCTCCATCCTTAGATGCAGCATAGCAACTTGGAGGTCAAGCAATTGTCCCAACGTGTTACAATACCTTGGAAATCAGTACTTCTTCTGAATGTAATCGTCTTCATTTCCGCATCAATGGCCGTCACATTCAGCTATGCCAGTGTATTTCCATTCAGTAGCCCATTGGGAATCTATCGACTGTTGCCAGGGGATATCTTGTTTGACTTCATATGGCTGTATATATTCTCATTACTTGTGGGCCTGATTGCCTATTTCACTACTCCTCACCTCGCGCTTCTTCTCTGGAAATTTCATCGATTACTGACTAAAGGGAGTTGCAAGTACCGCATAGAAACCTATGAGCCAGAAGCCGGCTATGAAGGAAGCATCAGGTGGCTCATAGTTCCAGCCTTTGCATCCTTGGGCCTAACATCAGCAATCGTAAGCAACTCATCCTTGAGAGATTTACTGTTCGTGACAGAGAGCTTCGATGATCTCGCCCCTTCAGCAATGGCCATTGCGGAAATCATGCCTCTCTTCTTTATGCTACTACTTGCAGCAAGTTTCGTTGGCCTACTCTTTGCACCTGCATGGCTTATGGAGGATGCAGGAGTTATCTATGAGCGTGATACATCTGGAAAGAGGCTGACTCCAGATGTTCAGGGTGTTGGTCGCTATTATCTCGCCATGCTGAAGGGCTTTGCAGGACTCTCAACTATCGTCACCTACATACTCGTTTCTATGCAGACTCTTTGGTGGTTTCAGACTCTTCCTGGAACGATTGAGGTCCCTCTTCTCTTCTTTGTGCTTCCAGTGGTTGTCGTGTTTATTGCACCATTGCTTGCAATGGCACCTATCTCCATTCCCTTCGTTCTATATCGGCTAGCTCTTGTAAAGAATGTTGGAGTTCTCAAGGAGAAAATGGAGCGCCTAGTCTAATCCTATCTCTTATATCTCTCAATCATGCATTGATTAGAAGAATGAAATGGGCTCAATAATTCAGTCGTATAAGCTGGGTGATGAGGAAGAGATTGTGAGCCTGTACGAGGCTGCCTTTGGTGAAGCCGATTACTATTTTCCACGAAGTATCTCCTCTTGGATATGGAGATATGTCCAGAGACCTTACTTTGACCCTGAGTCCATTCTCATGATTCGGAAGGAGGAGGTAGTTGTTGCCGCTCTATCAATGACCTATGGAGATTTGATTGTCAATGGAGCGCCCAAGAAGATTGCTCTGATTGATGATGTATCAACTCTCCCGAAGTGGAGGCGCCAGGGTCTAGCCACAGCGTTGATAGAGCATGCTATCAAGCAAGCCAGAGAGATGGGTTGCTGGGGAGTTCATCTTGTTGCAGATCCAACAGGTTCAGCTATTCGAATCTATCGAAACTTAGGTTTTGAAACAATTACTCTCTGTATCAACATGCTAGGTGTTCTCAAACATAGACGTGCAGCAAGACTTGGAAAACGAAGGCAAGCTGCAGGATTACTTGCCTTGAGTTTGCTGGATCTCTATAAGAATGCACGAGTTGACAAGAGTTTGTGTGCAGTTGAAATTGCTGAAGGCAGCAATGCTGCGAAAGTTGCGCTAAGAGCTCAGAAAGAGTTCAATCTACTTAATGGAACATTGTTGTTTGATGGTGAATACATCAAATGGATGACAAGTCAACGAACTGATGGAGCCCTTAAGGTTTCATCAATATTAGTGGACCAAGCTCTCTCAGGAATGGTTACGGTATCGTCTTCCGACTTCTCTGGACCTGGCGCAAGAGATAAAATGGCAGTGATTGGCAATCTTGCTTTCCAAGAGGAGATGCACACCAGAGATGCAATCTCATCTGCTCTTCATGGAGCAAAGATGATTGCCAGAAACGTCCTGGACTGTCCTATAGTTAGTATGTTTGCTGATGAACGGGATGAAACTCTCAAGAGGGCCTGCAAGAAGGCTGGTTTCATCGAAGTTGGCAATTCTGCATCCATGTTCCACCCTCTTGGTCACTCTGATAGGTTGGCGGAAATAAGAGAAGGATTATGGACCCAACCGGTTGAAACTTCCTTTTCAAATCCGTGAAATCGAAGTGATTCTTCGACAACAGATATATTCCAGCAATACGCTGGGAACCTTTAGCGTGGTTTTTATCATCACACGAAAGTTGGTGTTGTCCGTGGAGCGCAGACTGTTTCTCTCGCTTGTATCCATAGTACTTCTTCTCTTTGTGCCCTTTCTAACAACCACAACATCATTCCCATCAGTATTAGCTACTCAAGATGAGGAAATGCCACCTTGGACTAGAACCAATGGTCCCTATGGTGGATTAATCAACTCAATCGAAATCAATCCTACAAGTCCCAACATCCTTTATGCTGCTGGTGGTGGACTATCGATTTACAAGTCTATCAACAGCGGAGGGTCATGGAGTGTTGTGGGAACCCTTGCTTCATTATCTCGGAAAGTTGTCGATTTTGCTATGTCGCCAACGAATCCCCAGATTATGTATGCAAGAACTCAAGGAGATGAGTATATCATCCCCGAGCTATTCATGAGCGATGACGGAGGAGAAAATTGGATTCAAATCGACCAGAACATGAATGCTTTCGATTTTGCCCTTCACCCAGCAAATCCTTTGTTCGTTGCTGCAGTAATGTGGAGTCGATTCATATACATCACCGATGATGGTGGTGCATCTTGGACAAATGTGACTGGAAACCTCCCCCCTGAAGCTGTAGTAGACATTGCAGTTAGTGGGGATAACGAGTACTGGGCAGGAGTGGGCGACTTCAAGAATGAGAGCGGGAGCCTCTACCACACTATAGACGGAGGAATCTCATGGCAAAGGGAGGACAACATACAACCACCAAATACCTTCATCAATAGTATAATGGTCCATCCTGTTGACCCTGGCATCGTCTACGTCAGTTACACAACGGCCCCCGATGAAACAATTAACCCAGAACATAGCTATCTATCAAGAACTGTAGATGATGGCGCCACATGGGAGGAGCTAAACACAACGACAACAATCAGGCTCCTTGCCATAGTGCCGTCAACAGGAAATGACACAATCTATGTATCCTATGGACGCTATGTCACTAGAACGAGTGACTATGGCGCAAACTGGGAAGATATCACACCACCACCGGTGACCAGTGACATCAACGACATTGAGATTGATCCCACAGACAACAAGACAATTTACATTCCAAAACGGACCTATGGCATCTACAAGAGCATAGATGGTGGAGAAACCTACGTCACTCTGACTGAGGGACTCGACAATACAAACGCATGTCTTGTAGTAGTGCCACATGATGTTGGCAGTGAAACTGTCTATGTGGCAGCAGTCGAGGGCACTGGAACCTTCAGGACAGATGACGCTGGGGGTTCCTGGATCTATCTGGACAGTGGTGGCATCAACCACAGCTTCACCGACGAGATTCGTGTCAGCCCTCATGACTCGAATATTGTCTGGCAAGTCGCTGATATCGGGCAGATTTTCATCACAAATAACAAGGGGACAACTTGGACCACGAAATACCAACCGCAGCATGGCTATGGTTTCCGCTATTCATCAGTTCACACTATAGAATCCGCGCCGTCTGATCCTGACATCATCTATGCCATCAAGAGTGGTTGGGGTCCATTCCGAAGTGATGATGGTGGGCTTTCGTGGGACTTTCTCGCCACATCTGAGGTAGATTACTCGTATACTCTTGCGATTCACCCATCTGACCCTGATACGGTCTACTCTGGGTACAATCCCAAACCCTTCCAAGACTGGGCAATGGTTCGTAAGTCGATTGACGGAGGAATAACTTGGAACACCGTTCTTAATGTCACAGGCTCTGACGGAATAACATCTGTGGCAATTGACCCGAATAGTCCCAATATTGTCTATGCTGGTAGCATTGGTAAGAACGGTGGTGAGATCTACAAGACTATAGATGGAGGACTGAATTGGGCGAAACTGAATGACAACTTCACTATGTGCACAGTAATGGCGCAACCGCAAATTGCAGTAGACCCAGCAAATCCTGGGACTGCCTATGCTGGCACTTGGCTGGGGGGTACATGGAAGACTGTTGATGCCGGTGAAACATGGGCGCTGCTTGAAAATGCCCCAATCTCTGCTACTGCAATACGAATAGATCACTACAACAGCAATTGGCTCTATCTTGCTGATAGGTCATCTCCCATTCTCTGGAAATCAACTGACGCAGGCGCTACATGGTACAATACTTTCAGAGAAGGCGACGTTTTTCCTGAGTTTCCGTCGGATGCCTTTCTCATGAACAATGTCTATGCAGACGGAGGGACAGTGTATTGCACAACATTTGGCCCGACACCCACAGGGGGTAGGCTCTACAAGTCAATCGATGGAGGTGCAATGTGGGACGATTTCACAGGCATATTGCCCAGAGGCGTGCTAGATATAGCAGTTGATCCAACCAATCCTGATAACGTATATGTGACCACTCATGTCAAGGGGGCGTATAAGTCGACAAATGGTGGTACTGACTGGACTGAACTCGATAATTTCCCTGACATCGGGGGATTTGATATTGAGGTGGACCCATCTAACCCAACAATACTGTATGCAGCAGCTCTTGGAAACACATCAATTCCAGAATGGGTGGATCCAACAGGCTTCACCTTTACCGACAAGCCAGGCGTATACAAGTCGACAGACTCCGGCGTGACTTGGACAAGTGTCTTGAACACGACTGGCAAGTGTCGGGCTGTACGATTCTATCCCGGGAACACTTCAATCCTCTATGCTGTCGCTCACGGCGATGGACTATTCGTTTCTGAGGACGCTGGAGGGACATGGACTAATTATCTCACGGGTTTGGATACGACAGGATTGACTTCGTTGGACATTCAAGGCGATACTATCTACGTAGGAACCCAAGGTTATGGGGTCTATTCTGGCGACATTAACGCAGCTGATTACT
>JBHLND010000138.1:0-7067 GCA_048937485.1 Promethearchaeota archaeon | reverse complement strand
CTCCTGTTCTGAGCGGTGATGGATCAATCGGTCCCTTTCAACTTACACTTGAGGGTGATCAAGTTCTTGTTAATAAAATGAGTAACGTGGTTGAATTCAGAATAAGACGTGCTCCTTCAAACCTTAAGATGGAGATGACTCCTGAACGAATCTCATGTGATTTGGGCGATGAAACTGTTTTCGATGTAACATTACTGAACGATGGAGCCGGACCTGCTGACAACATCAAGGTGGAGATTGACCTTTCAGATGGTCTTGAGGTTTCTCTGGGTAGCAGTGAGAAAGCAATCCAGTTCATAGGACCAAGCGAACGCATGAACTTCCAGATCTTTGTTCGAGGTGTTTCCATGGGTGACGAGCTGGTTACTATTCGAGCCACCGAAGGAAGAACAGGAAAAGAAGTCTCTAAGACTGCGAAGATAATTGTTGGCTAAACTATTTCTTGCGCGATTCCAGGATAATGTCCAGACAGGCACTCATAACATCCTGAATTGTTTCCTGTCCCTCGAAGTCACGTAGATGTTCATAGGCTTCAACGAATTTGCTTTGAGTTAACGCTTCAACAAATGATAGTAGTGATTTGAGCCATTCTTCTCGAGTTTTGTCAATTGCCTTCTGAGCCTTCTCTATTCGTTCCTTCGCTTCGCCCGTTTTGTTAATAGTGGCAAAGCCCATCGCCGCCAGAGAGAGGTCAATCACTGCACGCTGAGCACGACCTTCCTCAACAGCTTCTTCCGCAGCCTGATCGTATAGATTGCCCATATTCTCTGCACAAGTCAGGAAGTACTCTGAATCGCCAAGCTTGTAGCATGCAAATGCCGCCCAGAGGTATGCCTGCGCAGCAGTTTCAGTCATTTCTGCTTCGAGAGCCTGTTCGGCTGCATTCTCATAGAGGTGAAGTGCAGTATCAAACTCACTTGTTTGCCTGTATTGAGTGGCTGCTTCGAAATATGAGGTTGCAGCGGCCTTGTGGTCATCTGCCTCCAAACTAGCCTCAGCATGCATGTGATAATACTCTGCAGCCTTCCGAGCCATCTCTAGAACTCTGTCGAGGTGACAACTGGCAGCTTGCTTGTACTGATTCGCCGCTTGGTAAAACTTCTCGACTTCGGCAAATTCGCCAGCTAGCCTTTCCCATTGTGCGCACTCATCTTCCATTGCAATCTCGACCTCGCCCAAAAGGATGCTTTCCTATGTGACACGGTATCACATCTGAGGTGGGTTAGTACTGAATGGGGCGTACAAAAATGTAGCTCTGACAGAGTTGACGCACATGTTTGTGCAATATCAAGAGTTCAAAAAGGTGCAAAAAAGAAAATGGGAAGGAAGCCCAGCGATCAGGACTTCCTCTTTCCATTATAGATAGACAACTACTCGCCTTTCTTCTTCATCATAACTATAATTATGATGATTATGAGACCTCCCGCAGCAGCAACGATTATGATTAGCGTTGTTGTATCGAGAGGGAATCCAGTTGTCGTATTGGTTGTCGTTGTTGTAGAGGTAGTTGTGGTTGACGCTGCAGTCACAGTCACAAGAACTGTATATGTCGCTTCATAGCCTCCTCGGTCCTGGAGAGTTATTGTATACTCGTAGATTGCTGGTGACAGACCATCAACATTTATGGTAACAGGACCTCCCGTCCATCGGCCCGCTTGGACAGTGCTTCCGTCCTGCTTTATCACGTATATCCATGGAATCCCGCCAGAAGTCGACCATAATATTGAGTTGCCAGTGTCCCCTTCTTGATACTCAATATCTGATGGTTGATTCAGTGACGGATGATCAATCAAGAATGCAATCTCGTTCTCCCAAATCTCAAAGGCATCAGGGTAGAGTGAATCGTCGGTGTCATCGAAGTACATACTCAGGAGCATTCCGTTCGTAATCGCGCGGCCTTCTGCACCAACTATCACCGAAGCATTTGTGCCGCTTGCTACAGGAGTTAGTCCCGCGTATGCTGTGCCATTGGCATGCAGTGTAAGGTTTGCACAGTCCGTCCAAACTTCATCCTGTGTTGTCGTTAGGTTGTCTGCTCCGTAATCTACAGGAAGATTCCACAGACTACTTGTATCATCCCAGGCGTATATTACAGGTGGAGCTGTGTATAGATTTCCACCATATTGGAAGCCTAGATAGTCATAGAGTGGCCAATACTCATCATAGGTCCATGTAGTAAGGATAAGTCTGCCACCACCCTCCATGTATGTTAGAAGGTCGTCGTAGTACGTAACCATGTAAAACCCTGAGTTGTCTACAATCACTAGGTCCCAATCATTAAGATACAGACTGATGTTTAGATATAGGGGTTCATGTGTGAACTGATAACGCAGTCCCAGGTCATTAAGAGCGGATGTTGCTGAACCCTTGAATTCATTGTAATATAGATCGGGATGCCATTCAACCTCGTCGGAGAATATCAGAACGTTTCCTGCAGTCAACCAATTTGCAATGCCAAGCCAATACTGTATGTTGTTATCATTCTGTAGATGATCGCTTTGGCACCAGTTAATGTCTCCCGTGAGTATCACCCTTCCTGCACCAGGATTTGCTCCTGCCATGAATATGTTCGTTCCTGCCTGATCATACCAGATTGGATAGGCTGCGCCTGTAGTACCTAGGTATGCGGCGTAATCCACATAGATGGAAGCGACACCTTCGGTTGTAGGATGAATATCAAATGTGCCTGTATCAATAGCACCCTCGTATCCATTATCTTCTGTAACATTTAGTCCGAAGGGTTCAACAATCTGATTGATTTGATCAACAGGGTCATCGAATGAACCAAATGGCCTCTCTCCAAGTGCCAGCAGACCCCCTCCTGCAGTGACCCAGTTCTGGATTACTGTTCTATCTGCAGCTGTAAGATTGACATCAGGTGAGAGTATAATCAGCATGTCGTACTTCTCAAGGATCTCCGCTGAGTAGTCTGTTTCGTAGAGCTTGTCGAAAGTATAGGTGTGATTGACCAAAAAATCACGAGATTCCGCGTAATATCCAGGGTACATCACATTATCCCATGGATCAATTCCCAGTCTGGGCTCATGGCTAATGTCAAATAGAATTCTGCCCTTTGGATGAGGACAAATCCAGTCAACAGCACGAATCGTCAAATCGGACTCCCAAGTCAGGAATTCAGAACCGTTTCCAGGCAGTTGCACAATTCTACCTCCCCTGTCAGGATTATCAAGTGCAGCAGCAAGACTGTTTGCTGATGAAAGGTAGACACTAGCGAGGGCATGGTATGAACTCCCTCTCGCCGGTGCGATGATATTAACATTAATTATTGTTGAAGTAATCATCTCTGTAGCGATGGTTTCTCCTGCATCATAATCCTGAGTTACGGGCATTCTTTCAATTATGCTAACATTTTGGAAGGTGTAATTCGCCCATGTTGGATTTGGCGGAGTGTACGTGACAAAATCAGTGAACCCGGACTCGCCCTCCCACTCAGGGACAAGCATGCCAGAATTGTGGAGATATTCCATAGCACTACCGTAGCTAAGAATCCCTCCTCCGCCAAGCCAGAATTCTTTTACGTGATTATAGATGCTCTCTCTTGGAAGATTGTTCACCATCACAAAGACATCATAGTCTGCAGTCATTAGCTTCCGATCTAGGATATCTTGAGTTGTCAGAGGTGTTGCATCAAAACCTGCAAGATTGAGAAGATCCACAACATTACTGGAATAATCTGATAGGTGGTAAGCTACTGCCCAGTCAGGGATTGTAGTGTTCGACTCGCTATATACAGCGACTCTGATAGTTCTTCTAGCAAATTGCGCTGGTAGAAAACTATCCTCGATATTGACTCTCAGGGCTGTTTCATCAGCTGCATCTTGAGTAACTCCTGCAAATGCGGCTGAAAAGAATATGCTTGAGAGGAACACAAAAATAACTAGCGTGACTTTAAACTTGCTTGTCATCTCACACTCCTCAAAAAGCAGGACGTTTCAGGCAATATAAGGTTTCACAGAATATAGCTAGTATTCAAGCTGGATAGATGTTAGGATGAAAGCATTTTGAACGCCTCACTTTTTCCTTGATTCATCAAGAATTTCTTTTGCGCGTTCTACTTTGACGTTCTTCTCTTCAATCAACTGCTTGGCAATTCTGTCAACCAAGTCACCTCGAGCTCCAGCAGTGGCAGCAACATTTCGAGCATGCAATGACATATGCCCCTTCTGAATCCCCTCTGACGCAAGCGCTCTAAGAGCAGCGAGATTCTGAGCAAGACCAACACTCGCGATAACTCTACCTAGCTCTGTTGCACTTTCTACTCCAAGTATCTTTACACACGCTCTGGCGACAGGATGGACTTTCGTTGCACCACCAACAAGACCCACTGCCATTGGAATCTCAATGCTTCCGATAAGATGGCCATCGTTTGACTTTTCATATCTGGTCAAAGAGCTGTAGCCATCCATAGCGGCATAGCTATGTGCTCCAGCCTCTATTGCTCTGAAATCATTGCCTGTAGCTATTACTACAGCATCAATTCCATTCATTATTCCCTTGTTGTGAGTGCTACAACGATAGGGATCTGCTTCGGCAAACGCCCAGGCTGCAATAATGCCATCGACTACTTCCTCTCCTCCAAGTCCCTCTTTGTCAAAGATTGCAGTGGACTTGACAACTCTTAGGTCTGCTAGGTTAGACAGAATCCGAAGAAGGACTCTTCCGCCAGCTATTTCTTCAATACGGGGTGCCAGCGCTTCCGCCATCGTGTTGACCGCATTAGCGCCCATTGCATCTCTTGTGTCGACAATGAGCTCAGTGATGACCATTGGTCCAACTTTGGTGTCAATGACCTTCACTCTGAGGTCTCTAGCCCCCCCTCCAAATCGAACAAGTATGGGATCCTGCTCATTGGCGAGGGCAATTAGATCCTCTTTTGCCTTCAGAATTCGTTCCTTTGCCTCAAGTGGATCGGGCACATCAACTGCTTGTATTTGACCTATCATAACAGAACCGGTATCCTCGGCTTTGAAGCCACCGTGAGCAATAGTCATTCTTGCTGCATTGCTAGCCGCAGCTACGACTGAGGGTTCCTCAAGGGCCATAGGAATCAGGTAGTCTTTATCGTTGACTTTAAAGTTGGTTGCTATGCCCAACGGAAGAGTCATGGAGCCAACAACGTTTTCGATCATATGATCGAGAACTTCCATGTCAACAGCTCCTGGATCAAATAGAGGCTTCAATTCATCCTCTGGAATACCAGTCACTTCGAGCAGCTTCTTCATTCGATCCTCTCTGGACAACTTGTAGAAGCCTGAGATTTGTGAGTTCTTGACCATCCTGTCTCCCTGCCATCAGGAAATGGCCCCACCCATAAAAAGGATGCTCAATAGCACAATATTCCCAATCGTCGGCAGAGTTTGGAAGATGTTTCGGAATGCTTATCATGTACGAGAGCTTCTCTTGGGGAGGTTTCGCGAAGAGAAACTAGGAGGATTTAGAATGAGAGAAACTAGCGGCGTCATAGTTGCGCTTCCGGTTGTCATCTACTTCGTGCTAAGTATGTCAATTCTTGGCAGTCCAACTGCCATAGCTGGTAGCAGTGGCTCCATTTCTTCAGCAATTCTTTCAGATACTCCATGGGCTGATGATACATTCTGCTTCATTGCCTACGGGGATACAAGATCTGGTAGTCCTGGCAACGTCTCACCGCTTCATGAGGAAATAGTTGGCCTCTATCTAGAACATGACCCAGAGTTCATCCTTCATACGGGTGATTTGGTCTATCACGGTGGCGAGTTTTACCAATACGAGGATTTCAACGATTCCATCCAACTTGTCTATGACTACAATGTTCCCCTGTACATAGCTCCTGGAAACCACGAGATGTATACTGATGACTGGGTGAACGATCCGACTTTCACCAATTACACTACGTATGTTGACTACTCAGATGTAGCAGCGGCTTGCGGTGGAACTGAGCTTTATTATTCCTTTGATGCAAATGGAACTCACTTCATCTGCCTCAATACTGAACATGATTGGACTTGGGATCCTGCTGAGTATAATTGCTCGGAGGCTCAGATGGATTGGCTAGAAGCCGATTTGGCAACAATTGATTATGACGACTTTGTAGTCGTGGCTTTCCATCGTCCCCCCTTTGAGCCATCTGATTCCGGCCTGGCTTCAGAAATTCGGGAAGAATTCCACTCGTTATTCGTATCTCATGGCGTGGATCTCGTGTTTAATGGTCATCGACACCTATACTATCGAACCGTTCGTGATGGCATATACTACGTCGTAACAGGTGGAGGTGGTGCACCTCTACACAGCTATACACCTGATGATCCGTGGCGGCTAGAAGAGGATGTTGTCTTCAGCGACTATCACTATTGCGTGGCAAAGTATGAATCTGGTTATCTAAATGTGGAAGTCTTTCTAATGAACGGGACGATAAGAGATTCATTCTCCTTACCGCTGCCTGTGGCAACTACTACAACCACGACAACCACGACAACCACCACAACCACTACAACTACCACAACTACCACAACTACCACCACAGATTTGCCGCCTGACAATATGATGCTGTATCTTGCTGTTGGCGGTGCCGCAGTTGTAATCGTTCTCGTAATTGTCTATGTTATGTCAAGGAGAAAGTGATTCAAGCTGATGGTGCAGAACGTTTAAGTCAGGTCCCTTCAAGCATGCTGATTGGTTGAAACGAATGAGTTCAGAGCGAGACTTCGGTGAAATGATCACAGGCCTATGTAAGAAGAGAGGTTTCTTCTGGGGACCATCCCCTGAGATCTACGGAGGCAGCTCTGGATTCTATGATCTTGGCCCTCTAGGAAAGCTACTCAAGAACAGGCTCGAGGATCGAATTCGCTCAGCTTTTGTACGTGCGAACTTCTGGGAAGTGGAATGTCCAACAGTTTCTCCTGCTATTGTATGGAAGGCATCTGGGCACTTGGATGGTTTCATTGACCCTGTGGTGCAATGCACAAAATGCGAACAGGCGTTTCGAGCAGATACGCTGATTGAGGAACAGGCTCCTAATGCTTTTGCTACGGGCCGTGATCCAGAGCATGCTGTTGTAGCTGTAACCA
>JBHLND010000137.1:0-7074 GCA_048937485.1 Promethearchaeota archaeon | reverse complement strand
TCCCAATTTCGTCCACAGCAATATCAACGGCGTAGTCAGAGCCAGACCCACCAATAACAGTTGAATAAATCAGGTCAGCTCCATTTGGTGCCAGCTTTAGGACAAAGCAATCGTATCTTCCCCCTGTGCCAATTTGATGTGTGCTTGGAAAATCCGTAGAATTTGTAATGCCAACCACATAAATGAAGCCAAGAGAATCAAGTGTTACTTCAACTGCTGTGTCTGAATGATTGCTTCCCAGGTACGATGAGAATAATACACCGCCAGTTGCTTGTGATAGCAACACCTCATTAACAAACTGGGTTTCCATTTCATTTCGATTTTCAATAGTAGTCATCGTATCCATTTGTGCTGAAAAGAGCACCTGTGGAAAGAATGACATAACAAGTAGGACTGTAAGAATACAAAGATGCTTCCTCAAAGAGTCTTCCCCAACAGGGGTCCATAAATCCATCTTATAATTCTGTTGGGGACTGAAATTTCGTTTAGCATTTTTTGAAAAAAAACGCCTATGAAGAAACCTGCACCTGAATTTGGCTTCTGGGCTTACCATTCACACTATGGATTCTACGAAAGGTCCTTAACTGGTGCAACAAGTAAGCACGAGCAAAGCGGTGAACACATTGAGAAAGATAGTCGATACTCTTGATCGTATTGCCACGCCTCGTGACTTGTTGGTGGCGATTATGACAAGTGCAGTTGTTGTGACAGTGATGGGCATTGGTACCAGGACATACGTTTACGACATCTTTGGCGATGTTACGATGCCAGACACAAGGCTCTGGTACACATATGAGGAGTTGGTTTTGGTGTTTAATACACTTGGAGCAGAAGGACTTCAAGTCTGGTCTCAAGTACACTTGCTTGACCTGATCTTCCCTCTTGGATACTCTTTTTCTCTTACGTTTGGAATTCTCTTGGAATTAAGGAGAGCCTACCCAGAAAATAGGAAACTAAGGATTCTTGGCTTATTGCCCCTAATGGCGGCATTTGCGGATTTCGTTGAGAATACAATTATCGCATCTCAAATAGCGGTGTATCCCAATCTTTCGCAACCCATCATTGCTATAGCAAGTCTTGTAACAACAACAAAGTGGATTATCTTAGGGTTTTCTTTTGCAGTCGTATTCATACTCTTGGTAGTGGTTGGATACAAAATAGTTACCAAGAAGTAAATTGCTAACACTTTGCAAAGGAGCAGAATCCTGTGTCGAAACCTGCTTCATGCAGCATCTCCAAACCAATATATTGTCCCCAGACTAAGTAAGCCCCACCACCAACGCTTGCCAGAATACTAACATGGCCCATCATCGGGTTTTCGCCGATTCTTCCTACGAATGTATCAAGATCCTCGGTTCCATCTGTCACTACGATGGCTTGGAAGTCATTTGCTCCAATCACTTCACGGTCGAGAACCGAAAAGAACTTTACAACCACGCCTGTGTCTATCAAACCCAAAACACGATTCCTAGCAGCGTTAGGACTAAGACCGGTTTCTCGAGCTAGGCTTTCATAGCTGACTCTGCAGTTGTCACAGAGTCTTGAGAGAATAGTCCGATCAATTGTGTCCATGACCGTCATCATCCAGAGTACGAATCTACATGGGCATGAAGAGCCCCTTCATCAAGAATACTAACTAGGCCCACGTAAAGCAGCCTTCAAGTTGTCTATCTCTTCTTCCAAATCATCAACTTTCTCAGTGAGGCGAATTAATGAGTTTAGTAACATGGATATGATGTGCCCATAGTTTACTGAGTAACCTCTACCTCTTTCTATCAGATTCGCGTCTTCCAGTCTGCGTGCGGCATTAGTAATCGACTGCTTGGAGAGCTTTCGCTCTTTAAGCGGACGGTTAACTGACTCACGGACCTTTGTCGATGAAACCGAAGGACCTTGGAGTGGGCTAAGCAGACCATAAAGCACTAGTAATCCAGCGCTCATTCGTGGATTCTTGATTTTCTCAAATGCTAACTCAAGTTCAGCCTTCAACAATTTGAGCCCCCGTAGATTCGAATACTACTGAGAGCAGTAAACGTATTATCCATGAAAAAGGTTCTTGCTCATCGAGATGGCCTCTAGCTCAAAAAGAGGCCCCTCATTCAGAGTCTAGCGTTTACTACCTAAGATGTGCTCCTGTTAATGACTGCTTAATGAAAACAAAGAAAAGACGGTCGATGATGTCAGCAATTGAACTGATTTGGTAAGTGATATCGAGCGCATAGTGTTTGTTCCTGTCATCCATACCGACAAAGATAGTGTTGAGAGGGCAAGAGATGCGGTTCGTAGCATCGAACCCGACATTGTAGCAGTGGAACTAGACAGAGAACGTTATCGTCAGCTTACAGAAGTCAAACCTGAAGATCAAAAACTTGTTCAAACTCCTACAGGCAACGCAGTTCAAGACCTCATGCAAAATCTGGCAATCCTAGAGCAAAACCTTGGGGAGATTACTGGTTCAGCTGTAGGAGAAGAGATGCTAGCAGCGATTGAGGAGGGGCGCAAAATAGGCTCAAAAATCGCACTTGTGGATCGTCCGCTCCACCTAACTATGCAAGCTTTAATGTCAGTTCCCCTTGATGAATTGTATCGACTTATGGGATTGGTACCTGGCGCGGCAGAAGAAATCCGTGAATCCGATGCCAATGATATCTTTAGTATGTTGAAATCAGATGGTGGGGTAGAGGAACTGATGAAGGACTTTGAAAATCAGTTCCCAAACACCGCTGATGCCTTAATCCATCAGAGAGACAGATACGTCGCAAATGCATTAGTGAGCATCCTAGGTGATGTTGAAGGAAAAGTAGTTGTTGTGCTTGGAGCAGGTCATATTGATGGCGTAAAGCGGGCCCTAGGGAAGCTTCTCAGTCAAGAGAGCGCATCCTAAAGATCCAGAGATTCGATGAGTGTGTCAAGCCCCTCGCCTGTCTTTGAACTGACCTTGAAGACTGGAATCTTCGCATCTACTTTGCGAACATCACTGACAAGTGATTCAATATCAAATCCAATTGCTTCAGCCAAGTCGATTTTGTTAATGACCACCATATCAGCTCGCTTTATGGTCAGAGGGTGTTTCTTAATCATGTAGGGACCTTCGGTAACGCTCACAACAACTATCTTCTTATCAACGCCCAAGGAATATCCAGCCGGGCAAATTAGGTTGCCAACATTCTCAATGAAGAGTAGGTTGTATCCAGACAAATCGATCTTATCCAATGCAACTCGAACCATTCGCGCATCCAAGTGGCACGCAGTTCCTGTGTTGATCTGAACGGTGCTAATACCATGGGAGGCCACGCGGTCTGCATCAATGGTTGTAGCTAGGTCTCCTGCCACCATAAGAATTCGATATCTGTTCTTTAGATGGCCACACAATGCCTCAATGAGCTGAGTCTTTCCGGTGCCAACTGAGCCCATTATGTCGATTGCCTTTATTCCATGATCTTTGAAAGTTGCTGCATTCAAAGCTGCAGCATCCTCGTTGGCTCCGAATAGGTCCTTCTGAATATCGATTTCGATGGTCTTGTCAGTCATCGGGCTATCCTTCTGATTCTTCAAGTTGTAATGTTGGCATTTCAGGATATAGATAATCGCCTAGAATAGGTCTTATGACCGTTCGTTCTAGTATCAAGGCAAGAATACCCCAACCAAAAGCCTGTATCATGTCGACCGCGGCACCCAAAAGAATAATCTCAACTGAAGAAAGGAAGAGAGGGAGGATAAACAAGTCCGCGATGAAGCCACCTATTATGCCTCCTCCAAGAACAGCCATCAATTGGTATTTGATGCTATCACGCTCCTTGGTGATATGCACAGCATAGCCAGTTCCGAGTCCAAGTAGCATATTGCCAAGAAATGGGACTAATGGATAAGTTGTGCCAGACAACATTCCGCCCAAGCCAACCACAAATCCAACAAACAAGCCTCCAGGAATACCACCAATAATACCGCCAAGTAGAGAGAAGGTGAATGCTGGTGTTAGCTCCGCAACATCAGGAATAAGCATGAACCATATTGTTGAGCGAACGATTATCCCCACGGCTGCAATCATAGCAAGAGTTGTTAATGCAACTGTATTCTTTCGAACTGGTACCAAATCCATCTCTGTCCTGCCTCGAGTGGTCGTCTTTAGAGCGGCTTTTCCGGCCAGCTCTCCAACAAGAACCTTCTGGTTTCATTATACCATCGTTCAAGTTGTGACAGGATTTGGTCCCTCACATCCTTGGTAGATACAGCACGATAGACGTAGTAGTATCCCCCTCGGTCGAATGTTCGTCCTTCCTGCTCAACAAGGCCTTTCTTGTGTAAACGCTTGAGCACTCTTTGAACTGTACTTCTCTCTCGATTCACTTGTGTTGAAATCTCACGGACAGTTTTCGGGCCAGATAGTAATGAGAAAAACGCATCAATCTCTGTATTTCGAAGGCCAAAAGCACAACAGAGCAAATCGGAGGGTTTGTCGAACCCTTTGTCAAATAAGCCAATAAGAGCCTCGCGAGCCGTCATTTTCCTCATGCGGAGTGATTGGCACTAGCTAGATAAGGGTTGTGAAAGAACATGCACATCCGATTTCAGGATAATACTGGCTTTCAAAAGACCTTGATACAAGTCATGACACGGTGCACTCCATATGGACTTCAGTTCTTTGAAAGATGAAATGGGCAGAAATCCCTGGGACAAGCCACAAAGGGAGGAAAAATCGCTTCAACCAGTCAATCTTGCGCCATTGAAGGGAGTAATAGAATCCGATCCTGTTCGCTCCAAGATTCTCAAGGTTCTGATAGAAGATGGAACATGGGTCACAACTGCCGATTTGCTAAGAGCAGGCCGTCAAGAACGACCCATATTGGGCGCAGTCACAATTGGAACAATTCTCAACGGTTTGAATGAGCTAGTAGCTTTCCGCCTAATTCTAAGCAGGACATCTTCTGCTGCTGGCACGGATTGGGCAGAATGGAGGATAAATCCGGATCTTCTGCACCCAACTCGAAAGCTGCTCCAAATGCTAAGACGTCCAAAATTCGAAAGAATGCGTCTTCCTGAGCATGATCCCCCGAGCAGGGAAATTTGATATATCATCTACTCATTTATGAGTAGCTAGCGTCAAGTGAGTAAGCTTATAAGGAGGCTCCTAACTCAATTAGTCATGCAATACTCAAATGAGAACGAGGCGACAGCAGCCTTGAGTCTTGACGAAGAAGAACAGAATCTGGAGATGGAACTGTCCGAGCCATCAATATCAAGCGAAAATGCCAAGAAGGTGGCGGTCGCTGCCATTCTTGCATCACTCTCCCTGGCTGCTACACCAATAGCCGCCTTTTTGCCGCGAATACCTGGATGGGATATTGCGATAATTGATCCAGTTTCATTCTTCTGGATTATTGCATTTCTGGTTGGCGGATTATGGATAGGATTAGCAAGCGCAGCAGTTGGTATGGTTGGCCTATTCTTCTTTGATCCATCAGTAGTAGGGCCGATCTTCAAGTTTGAAGCAACCTTCATCATGATCATTATCCCATGGGCCATGGTCAGATATTTCGGTGGAGAGAGAAGTGGGGCGTATCTTGGCGCCCTGCGCGAATACGGCAGTTCTATGCTCCTTGCGACAGTGATTCGACTTCCTGTGATGGTTGCCACAAATCTAATAGTCGTGCCTTTATTCTTTCCTGGAGCTTTTACTGTTGAGCAGATAATATCCCTAGCCATCTGGATTAACAGCTTTCAAAGTATTGCAGATGCTGTAATACCCTGGCTAGTAGTTCATGCTAGCCCAGTCTTCAAACGATTTGGTATGTGGTAAGTCCCCAAAAAGGCAAAGTCGTGGGAAGGAGGGGACCCCAGAAACCGCTATATGTATCAGACCGTATCTAAGGCTGTTCTGGGTTGAATGACTATGCGGCGATGCGAGTTTTGTGACAGCCCGGTTCCCGCGGATGCCACCATCTGTCCTGTTTGCAAGGAAGAGATAGCTGAAGAAGCCTTAGAGAGGATTCTACCTTTGCTCAGGAGACCTGATGCCCCAGATGTCAGAGAAATGGGAATCCTTGAAAGACTTTGGAATGTCATTAGGAGACCTGCGGCTGCATTTCGAGATATTGGACAAAGACCGGACGCAGCTGGACCATTTCTCATTATCATAGCAAATGCCCTTGTTGTTGTTGGCTTATTCATCGCCCTGTCTTCAAAATTCTACCAGCATGTCTTGGTAAATGCCACCACTGACACTTGGGCAGATGTAAGCGTCATATTCTTGGATGGCGGTCCTCCAATTCTCATAGCTGGATTGGTCTCAATAATGCCGAATATCATGCTAGGTATGGTCTATCTCTTTGTTGGAAGCGCATTTGCACATGTAGCCTTCAAGATCACTGGAGGATCTGGGAACAAATTAAGGACCATTTCCATAGTTGGGTACAGTATGCTACCGGTTGTTCTGTTTCGTCTTATTGCACTCGCATTCGTATTCATTGTCACATTACCAATTGAAATAGGGGGATTGGGAGACCCCGAGATTCCAGCCATTATTGGGTCAATATTCAACTCAAGCATGTGGCTTACCGTAGACTATCTAACAGTAGCCGCCTTCTTCTGGACAGGTTTTCTCTTGATATTTGGAATAAGAGAAGCACATGATACGTCGACAACCTGGGCATTCTTGGTTTCGCTAGGATGTATGATTGTCCTGATTTGGACATTCTGGCAAGTCCATTAGAAGCTGAGGACTCTATCAGAATAGAGGAATCACGACAAAAGCGACTAGACCAAGTAGGGCCCCAATCTTATCGAGTGTACTCCCAATCAACAATCGCTCCTTATCATCAGGTTTTGTCAGAGGTACTACGGCTGCACCACCAACTACCACACATCCCACTAGCAGAAGAGGCCATAGCAACCAGCTGGCATAACCAAGAAACCAGACTGCCGCGTAGCAAAGCACACCGACGAGGTTCAAAAAGCTCGCCACAACAGCTGCTGTTTCGTATCCATAGACTCTTGCGATTGTGCGCACATCGCGGAGGGCATCGCCTTCAACATCCTCAGCCCCCTTGATTGTTTCTCGTGCTTGCAGAATCATAA
>JBHLND010000136.1:0-7084 GCA_048937485.1 Promethearchaeota archaeon | reverse complement strand
ACTTGAGCCTATCAGGAAGTGAACCACCGGGGCCTTCAACCACTAGCTCATAGCCAGCTCCAATTCTACCAGCTTTTGCAGTCTGGAAGCCTGACTTCTGAATAGAGCGAGCATTGCGTTCAGCAGCTCTGCGCTCAATCATACTGACTCCACCAGGGACTGCCAGAATCAGCTTCTTTTGCGCATCATCGACCTTCAATGTTATGTCAGTAGAAGGGGTTCCTTTGCACTCGTGAAACTTGCTGTCTCTGTACTCTAGGAACGTCATTTTGACCCTACCTTTTGTCTATTCTAGCTAGAACCTGTTCAGGTTGCATATTAGCATTTGCGGGATGAAGTGCAACAAAAAAAAAGAAACAGACGAAAAAGAAGTGAAATGTCAATGGACCATTAGTTTGGCCCATTGACCATGTTTATCAGAAAACTGAGCCGATCAGTCTGGCGGCGGTGGAGGTGGGGGTGTATCATCAATCTTCGTGTCCACTCGAGCCAAGACAGAGTCTCGCTTCTTCTTTGTGAAAACGAATCCTATGATAATCAACAACAGACCAACAACCGCAACAATTGCGCCTACGTAAACAGTCATACCTGGTATGAAATCGTAGGCAACATCGATTGATGGCAGCAGGGCAATTACCGCGCCAGCTATCAGAATAAGAGCGCCAAGACACACTGGTCCCGACCGTACATATTCTCTCCATGTGAGATATGCCAATTTCATTTACTCCTTATCGAGACTTACCACGTTGTCTCGCTGTGTTCTAAAATGAGGCCGAAGAAGCGATTTAAGATTGTCGGCGACGGGTCAACCCAAATCAAGAGAGAATTGAATTCTGCAGCCTGTTGATGATGTGTTTACCTCAATGTTTGCTCCTGTAAAATCACTGACCTTCTTCCCCAACTGCTCATGAAAAGAGCATGGAAATCCGGCAGGGATTCGTTCTCCATCTGGATCGAGATCTCGTGCCATAGCGAGCAGCCTGCACGCTCCTGTCTCTATTGTGAGCTTGTGTTTACCGGTGGCGGGTAGTTGACCTTCCTTAGAGCAGCTTAGAATGTGGTTGCCAAAGTTTGAAAGGACATCGATGCCCTCCCCCGATGCGCTCCATAGCCGAATGAGCTCATCAGCAACTCTGTCGAACATCAATCTCAGATGTCCTCCGGACAGCTCAGAGCCATACACGGCCATCTCCGCAATCATTACTCCGAATGCATCTATTGTGCTCTCCCATAGATCAAA
The DNA here is from genome assembly GCA_048937485.1 of Promethearchaeota archaeon. Classification (GTDB taxonomy): domain Archaea; phylum Asgardarchaeota; class Thorarchaeia; order Thorarchaeales; family Thorarchaeaceae; genus SMTZ1-83. The sequence continues at coordinate 5,844 of JBHLND010000136.1, read as the reverse complement.
ACCCTTTGACGGCGTCAATTCAGGTAATGCGCCCACAGGTGTGACCGTGATCTCCTCAGCTTCAATGCCCTCTGGAGGCAAAGGCACTTCCGACGTACTCTCCGCATCCTCCGAACCAGTGGATATCGGGCTTGTACCATCCTCATAGTGCAAGTCAGGAACTTCAAAATTCGGCGCAATGCCAGCGGTCTGATATTTTCTTGAGAACTGCATTAGGCGGCCAGCACATACTGCAACGGCATGCCTACTTAGGCCCTCAACACGGATATGACCATAAATTACTCCTACAAAAGCTTCAAGGTCAAGGTCCATCAATGTTTTTTCGACCAGAATCTTCTTGCCTCTGACAACACGGCAAGCCCACTTCTCGTCCATAACTCCTGCTTGCGCTGCATAGCTAGTATTTGTGATTCCAACAAGTGGGGAGATAGGATAGAAGTCACTCATTGCCAAGCATCTCATACATCTTCTTTCTCTGACCCATGATTCAGTTCTCTAAAAGGCTATCTTGACTGTACGTCACTAGGCTGAATTCATCCTAGCAAACATCAAAGTGCTTTCTTGACACGTAGTGTGATGATAGAACGCGCATCTACTGGGAGAGTTATGACTGAGCCGGAAGATGGAATCTCGCCAACTACCTTTTCACACAGGTCTACAAGATCGACGCAATCAACATCGAATGGGAATTCCAGAGTAGCAGTTCCAGAATTGCCGCAGACTTCGTAAAGCCGAAGAGTAATTTCATTTTCAGCTGGGCCTACCTTATAGCAGGAAAGAGCCAGATCCAAGCCACTAATCTTCAGTGCTGATCCTTCTGCGCCCATTGCACCGCCGGATGTTTGAATTGAATGAGCAATCAGGGGAAGTCTATGTTCCGTAGAGAGCTGCCAAAGTTTGGATTCCTTCCAGGAACCAGAATGTGGCAATAAGGAGAGCTTGAATGAATGAAGGTCCTTTTCACGCGCAGTTAGAGATTCCACAACATCATCATCTCGTCCATGTGAGAGGTGTTCTACGCTACGCAGTAAAGTAACGCTTAGAACTCCATCCTTGAATTCAAACTCGTGAAGTCCAATTGCAGATAGAGCAACACCAAAATCAGGACCATTGCAGTCGACCCAGTCAAGAGCTGAGAAAAGGCCTTGATTTGGATCTACCCACTCCGTTGGGTCAGGTGGAGTTACACTTTTTGTTTCCGCTCCAAACTGAGAACCAGTTGTCACTCTTTTAGAGAATACAGATAATGGAAAATTAGTCCTGACGCGTTTGTTGCGGCCATTGAATTCCAGGTCTATTTCAAGGTCAACTCTGTGAATTCCCTCGTAGAGGAAAACTCGTTGGGTTCGTGTTGAGTCTTTGAAAGCCCCATCAACTGTAACGACAGTCCGTATAGGTCCAGCTTCACTAATCGTTAGCTTGCCAGAATATCGAAGAGTTGTCAGGTCATCATCATCTGCGTGTTTCGACCTATCGTATCTGTATAGGTCGCCCACATCGCTCTCCATTGTGAGGAAGTTGCCAGGACCTCTTAAAGACTCAAACTGATTACGCTTATCAAACAGGCGCGTTATTGCTCCTGAGAAATCATCAAACTCAATGACAAAGTCATCTGACTCAACCCAATTCGAGCCAGTACGGAGAGAATACTCGAAATTCGGAGCCTGCTGAGTTGAAGATACAGTATATACTCTGTGACCCAGACTTGGCATATCACTGGCCACGAATAGGATTTCACATTGACCCTCCTCCATGGAGCCAGACAGAATCTGATAAGGTACTCCCTTACCATTAGGTCCACAAATCTCAAAATATGGAGTGAATATCTTGGACAAATCAACTTCTACACGTACGACATCACTTCTCTTCCAAGGAACTGGGTTAAAAACTACAAAGGAGAAATCTATGGGATCGCTTGGCATCTCCAAAGAGAGAGCGTCAATCCCGGCGCCTAAGGCCGCCTCCGCTTGCTCCATTGCCTGCTTGTACCGTCTCTCAGCAAGCTGGAAGGATTCGTCAGAGCAGACTCCTCGAATGATATTATGATCTTGATTGAATAGAAGAATATACCACGCCCTCTCTAGTTCATGCGTTTTCTCTAGATTTCCTGTCTGAGCTAGATAGAGCTCAGCGAGATAGAGTAGGGTTTCTAGCTGACGATTCATTTGCTTCAACGTGACTCGAGAGCTTAGACCACCGGACCTCACAGAGGAGAATCGACCAGAGGAGAATTCACCGGATATCACTGGTAACGATGCCTGAACCGCCTTCACCTTTTCCGTGAATTCTCTTGGAGTTACAATGGACATCCGCATGTCTGGAAAAGTGTTATTCCATTGAGAGACAACATCAGCCAAATGGGGCAGAGGGGGAGCCAAATCGCCACCAATTGGAATGAGTAGATTATTCGATGAGGCCCTTTCTCCGCTTGATTCCACCACTCTGAGAAGATTACTATATGCCTCCCTTAGGTTCTCAGACAACCATGCAGAGCTATCATATCCTGAATGTAACCACATCGTATTAACCCAGCTGCCATCAGGTCCTTTCCATACAAATTCTGTCGGCGATTCAAAGGGCATTCCTCTCCAGAAGTAATAAGAATCGATTCCGCATTGTCTCAGGATCTGAGGCATTTGAGAGCAATGTCCGGAGGAATCTATTGCCCATCCAGAACGAACATCAATGCCCAGCTCTTCCCTAATGAATCGAGTTCCGAAAAGGAACTGGCGTACAATGGACTCTCCATCAGGGATGATGAAGTCCGGCTGGACGTAGGACCCTCCAACTATTTCAATTCGACCCTCAAGAATTCGATGGTGCAAAGTATCCCAGTAATTCGGGAACAGCCTCTTAAATCCCTCAAGCAGGGTTACTTGGTCCATGGAGAACTTGTGTTCAGGATGAGCATCCAAGTAATCAAGAACACTCTTGATGTTCCAAGATGCAATACTGATATTGTGTTCGTAAGTCTGCGTTCGAGAGTTATCGAAGTGCAGGAATGGGCAAAGGTTTGCTATCCAACGCCGCCCCATGGCAAATCACCTTCCCCCAACTAAAGGGGGCATCTCTATCGACATCACCTGTGAAACTTAAAGACATTCCCTGTTCGGGAGGAGGTATGCTGAAGACCTAAAGCCAGCCAAAGGGTCAAGATTCTTCAGCGGGCGTCCTTACACATACATGTCACTGGATGATTCTGGCTCTATTTGACGTCCCTCTAGGGCTGAAGCAATATCATCATAGAACTTCAACACCTTTGGAGTAAGAGTTGGGCGTACAATCTTCAGTGCCTCTTCGAAATGCGTCATCTTAATCTCGGTCACTTTCATCTCGAGTTTATCAGCAGTTGACGTTTCTGTTATAGCTGCCATTACTGCAACCCTAACAAGTCCCTCAATATCGGCCCCGGAGAAGTGTTCTGTCTTGTCAGCCAATTTTTCAAGGTCCAAGTTCTTGGCACCAGGAATGCCTCTAGCAACGGTATGAACATGGAGAATCTCCTTTCGTGCTGCTCTATCAGGTGCTCCGACATTGAGCAAAATGTCAAAACGACCAGGACGAAGCATAGCGGAATCAATTAGATTAGCACGGTTCGTTGCCCCAATTACAAGAACATTCTGTAAGGTTTGAAGGCCGTCTAGTTCAGCAAGGAACTGGTTCACGATTCTCTGAGACACACCAGTCTCATCTCTCTTCCCTCTCTCACTCAGAAGTGCGTCGATTTCGTCAAAGAACACAACGCAAGGGGCCACTTGTCGAGCCTTCCTGAAGATCTCTCTTACAGCCTTTTCGGACTCACCCACATATTTGTTAAAGATCTCAGGTCCTTTTATAGCTATGAAGTTCGCTTCGCTTGTTGTAGCTACTGCTTTGGCAAGGAGCGTTTTTCCAGTGCCCGGAGGACCATAGAGAAGGATGCCTTTCGGGGTCCGGATCTTCATATCGCGGAAGACCTCTGGAAATCTCAGGGGTCCTTCTACAGCTTCAATAAGGGCCGTCTTCGCCTTCTCAAGTCCGCCGATGTCAGCCCATTGTACATTTGGTCTCTCAACAAGGACCTCTCTTAAGGCAGACGGCGATATTCCAGATAAAGCTGCTGAGAAGTCTTGTTGGGTAACGTACAGATTGTTTAGTACATCAGGGGGAATATCACCTGTATCTGGATCCACATGTGGGAGGACCCTTCTCAATGCTTCCATTGCTGCCTCTCTGGCAAGTGCTGAAAGATCAGCCCCAACAAAGCCATGAGTCACCGAAGCTAACGTATCAAGATTCAGTCCCTTCTCCAAAGGCATAGCCCTTGTGTGTATTTGCAGAATTTCAAGCCGTCCTTGCTTGTCAGGCACTCCGATTTCAATCTCTCTATCAAACCTACCTGGCCTACGCAAGGCTTCATCGATGTCATCAACTCTGTTTGTGGCACCGATTACAATGACTTGGCCTCTCCCTGCCAAGCCGTCCATCAAAGCAAGTAACTGCGCTACAACTCGACGCTCGACTTCCCCTGTGACATCAGCACGCTTGGGTGCGATGCTATCCAGTTCATCAATGAATATGATGCTAGGTGCATTCCTTTCCCCTTCCTCAAATGCCTCTCTCAGTTTCTGTTCTGATTCGCCATAGAACTTTGACATGATTTCTGGTCCATTTATTGTCTTGAAGTGTGCCCCTGATTCGTTAGCAACTGCCTTGGCAATCAAGGTTTTACCGGTCCCTGGAGGCCCGTGAAGTAAGACACCTTTGGGCGGTGTTATCCCAAGGCGTTTGAAAAGCTCTGGTGATTTTATTGGGAGTTCTACCATCTCGCGGATTTTCTGAATTTCCTTGCTCAAACCGCCAATATCCTCATACGTAATCTGGGGAACAGAAACCTCCTCAGGTTTTGCCGGACGAGTCATTACCTCAACATTCGTTGCAGCAGTGATTCGAGCGTGCTTTCCCGGACTAACTGCAGTTGCGCTGAATTGAAGGCCCTGCCCAATAGATGCGATTAGAACCACATCTCCTCGAGTTATTGGCCTGTTTACCAGCTGCTGCTTTATGTAGTTCTCAAATCCTGGCTGAAAGCGAACCGGCTGACTTGGAGCTAAGACCACTCGAGTGGCTTCAGCCACAGTAACAGTACCAATTTCAACCATCTCTCCAAGCTTCACTCCGGCATTATTCCGAATGAAACTGTCCATCCGAATCATATCTAGAACTTCATCTTCCTGGAGACTTGGCCAACATACTGCAACAGTTTCCTTGCCCCCTTTGAGCAGAACATAATCTCCTGACCTAATGCCGAGTTGGTTGCGTGTCTGTGTATTGAGTCTAACAATGCCGCGTCCCTGATCCTTTGGCATCGCGGCCGCAACTTTCAATCGAGTACTTTCCTCTGACATTTTTCTTCACTTCACAATTACTCATTCTTAAGGACGCTTTCAACTTCACTGTAGTCCTCAGTTTTACTCTTCTTTATGGTAATCTCAAGGACACCATTACGACAAGAAACACCTGATCTTTCTGTATCGATGCCGAATGGCATCTCTAATATTCGCTCCTTTCCTTTCCCAAAATCAAGGATTAGGAAATGTCCTCTTGCTCTAGCTTCAGCTAAGGAATCATCAGTGGTGCTCTGTACGACCAATAACACATAGTCATCGAAATCGAAGCGCTCTACACGAGGATAACCTTCGTTCTCGTCGTGGAGGATTCCTTCCACAGGGAAGTCGTCTGGTATGTCTGAATCCGGGTACTCAAAGATTCGAGCGCTGGGATCGGTGCCAAACTTCTCAAAGAAGTCTTTCATAAGTTTGTGGAAGAACTTCTCAAATGTGTCATCGTCAATCATGCAGTTAA
>JBHLND010000135.1:0-7108 GCA_048937485.1 Promethearchaeota archaeon | reverse complement strand
AAAGACTAGTCTCAGTTGTGGTTCCTTGATTGATAACATAGGAATTCACTTCAACAGTTTGCCCCATACCGACTGAAGATGAAACATTGATGTAGGCAGCCACATCATGATCCTCCAGAGTAATCCAATTCGTGATCATATTCTCCAGTAGAATGGTATTGTCAGACTTGTAGATGTCCCAAAGAAGCCCGCTCTCTAGACATAGAATCTTTGATGGACCCAACTCATAGACTGCACCAATCAGGTTCTCTCCATCGGCGTCATGGACTAGCTCCCTGAATGGAAAGCTGACGTCAAATGAAACATCGTGACCCAAGCATTGCAGCTGCGCTACACCGTTCATTAGTGGATGGTATTGGTCGAAGTGGGTTGTATTGTCAGGATCCTTGTATATACCGCCTCCAGCTACCAAGCCGTAGTTTTCCAGCACGGTATCCAGTCCGCTAGGAAAGCCCCAATTATGCACGACAACAAGCTTTCCTCCGTTATCGACATAGTTCATTATTATGGTCTGGTCTGACCCGGGCAAGTCCATACCACCTCCCCCGATAAAGATAACGTCAAAATCTTTCAGGCGGCTTAGAGTCAATGAATCTGATATCACCTCAACAGCATAGCCTTGATTTCCATAGTAATTCTGAACATCCCAGAGATCGTCCTGGCCATGCACTCTCACAAATCCTGCAGCGGGAACTGTTCGATTGTACCAAATCGTAACGTTGTCCCAGTCGTAGTTTCCAACAAGGTCATACGCAACCACGGTGATATTGTGCCATTCCTCATTGGGTAGGACCAGATAGGTTTCAGTTATCGAAGAGCCCAAGGTCTTCAGATAGACATCATCAACGATAATTTCAAAGTAATTAATATTGGATGTCCAGTCGGAGGCAGTCCAGTTCACTTTTGCATCATACAAACTGCCCCAATCTATTGGATATTCTATTGAGATTAATGGCTTGTCGGTATCTACAAGTAACTGCATTCCAGTAGTGTAATTCGTTCCATCAGTTTCCATGTATACTTCAACCCAATTCCAACCAGTTGACAAACTGGGAAGCAAGAAGTATTCTAATGGAGTTGTACCATAGTAGTAAGTCGAATTCACAAACACGTGATACCTATCTATCGTCACATTTGAATGGCCCTCCCACTCAAGGGTGTATGCTGTTGATGCGGACTGCTCAGAGGATGTAATGAAGAGCCATTTTTCTGGGGGAGTGAAACGTATTGAAACATCAATTACTGGAAACGAGCCAAAGGTATGAGAAACGAAGTTGTCCGAAATAGCTCCATGATTCAGACCGGCAGAATATGGAGCACCAGTGTCTTGCAAGAAATCATAGTTGAAGTCAATTGTCCCATTCTCATAGAGAATTACTTGGAATGTACCAATCATATCATTTGGCCAATAGTCGCTGTAGACATTGTTGTACTCAAAGATAACGCGGCTGGGAGATGTCTGTGTCAGGTTAAAGAATCCAGGATCCCCATATTCCCAGGAAATTGGAGTGGCAAATGGGCCAACTGCATACCATGAATCCTCATTTGAAGAACCCAGTCCAACCCACGGCCTATCGGGCTGAGTGTTGTAGAAAGACAACCAGCCATGCCTTGAAACAAAGGCAACAGAGAAATTCTCGCCATACATTGGAAAGACAAACGGAAGGAGTATTGGCAAATAGCTCGCCCCGCTCAAATCATTCCATGTGCCGCCCGAGGCGTCAACCCAGTTGTAAGAGATCAAGGTCTTGTCATAGGCAAACGACCCTGAAGTGGGGTCAACTGCACTCTGCTGGTATTGCTTTTCCCGAATCTGAACGTCCTCTGTCTCTTTAGACTCAGGATCGTTCTCTTTGTTGTCCTCAACCTGCCAAGGGATGTCAATTAGCTCATCAATGTTGGAACCTTCAGGAGCGGCAGGTGAAGTGTTCCTAGGACTCGTTGGAATGGATGGAATAATACTCACAACGTTCCCTAATATGAAAATCAATGAAAATGTAACCAACAGCAAATAGGGTTTCTTCTTCATGAAAATCTCTCCACCTCAAAATCAGCGTGCTTGGACTCCCTAATCTTCCTAAGACAACGCTTGCATCATTATAATGCGCCTATGAATTATAAAACTATGGAAGAATTAGCAACCTATTTGCGCTAGTTCATTGTGAGAGAAGTACGATATATGTTGTATTCACCAATCTCTGCACAAGATGCAGCAAATGTGTAGATGTCTGCCCCAAAAATGCAGTTCAGGTTCCTTAAGCGTTGTACCGCATCCTCTAAAAGAGATTTCAACCTTCGATACTGAAGTAGCCACAGGATAGGATTCAATGACCTTAGATACACATGCAGACAAAAGCAAGTCGATTACAAACAAGCAGTCTACACCCTATATGCGTGATGGACGGTACATGGTTGGTAAGATTGAGGTAGCTGCAAACTTGAAGGAAAGTATTAAGAGAGTCGTAGATAGCATAGGTGGTTTCGACAAGGTCATCGAACCTGGAGACACTGTTACCATCAAACCCAACTTGAATGATGCAAATCCATATCCAGCCTCCAGTGATCCAGAGTTTCTACGTGCCCTCGGTGAATTGCTATATGAAGCCGGAGCTGAGAAGCTGCGAATTGTCGATAGCTCGATGTTTGCCTTGAAGACCTGCGATGTGGCGGACAAAATTGGTCTTTGCGACGTAGTTGGAGAGCTCCGCGCAGAAATCATCTATCTTGATGAATACGAATGGATTAGAAAGCAATTCCCAAAGGGCAAGTACATGAAGAGTGGAGCAATTGGTGCGCCCACACTTGAAGGTGATAAGCTCGTTGTAGTACCCTGCTTGAAGACTCACCGGTTTGCCAGATTTACAGCAACAATGAAGTCCTTCGTTGGATGGGTAAAGGGCAAAGACCGTATCAAGATGCATGCAAGAAGACTTGAGGCTAAAATTGCTGATCTCGCATCGTTCTTCAAGCCAGACCTTGTAGTCATGGATGCAAGAAAGGTCTTCGTCACTGGAGGACCATCAAGTGGGGATGTCGAATCTCCAAATATCATTCTAGCTAGTGGTGATATGGTGGCAATTGATGTTGAAGGAGTTCGCATACTCAAGAGCTACAACGCAAAGAATCGCCTTGCGGGAGATCTCTGGGACATCCCCCAAATACGTCATGCTGCAAAGATTGGCATAGGTGCTACTAGTGATGAAGATATCTTGGTCATTTCCGCCAACTAGAGGACAGTGTTCCACAACACTGATGTGGCGAATTGCTGAATAGCAGATTATGGCGCGATGCTTTGTAACTGGTGGTTCTGGTTTTATAGGAAGCCACATAGTAAGGCTTCTGGAAAATGATGGCCATGATGTCCATATCCTAATTCGGAAGTCCTCAAAGTTGGATTTGCTGGAAGGAACAAATACACGAACTGCCATCGGAGATATAACCGATGCGAATGGATTGCTTGAAGCAGTTCCTGACGATATAGAATGGTTCTTCCACAACGCAGCTATTATGGCAGATTGGGGAGAGGCTCGGTTCAAGAATGTGAATGTAGATGGTGTTCGGAACGTATTGGAAGTTATCAGAAAGAAGGATATCCCAAGGTTGATCTACACATCATCGACTGCGGTCTATGGATTTCCTAATAGAAATGAACCCATTACTGAGAGCTACGACTTCGCGCCAACAAATGGCTATCAACGATCCAAGCTTGCGGCGGAGAAACTGATACATGAGAGCATGACTACTCAGGGCATTAGGGCAACAATGATTAGGCCTCCTACAGTGCTTGGTAAAGGAGACATGTTTACTGGCCCCATACTGATTGAGCGTCTTCGTGAAGGTGCCATGTTTTGCTTCGGAGATGGGAGCAACAAAATGAGTTTCGCACATGGGGAGGATGTCGCTCAATGCTTGATAAAGGCAGCAGAGAACTTTGATGTTGCATACGGAAATTCATACAATGTTACATCATTTACCTGCGAATTCCTAGAATTCTTGGATGCACTAAGGAAGGAAATTGGAACTGACAAACCAGTGAAGAGGCTGCCCTACCAAGCCGCCTTAACCATGGGAAAGATGATGGGAGGGCTCTTCAGGGCATTTCTAAGACCGAATGCCCCGCTCATCACTTCATTCCGGGTTCGTCTTTTTGGGACCAAGTACATTATAGACGATACAAAGGCACGGCTGGATCTAGGTTATGAACCGAAGTGGAATTTGGATTCAACAGTCAAGGATATGGTTGAGTGGGGAGGAGTATTCAAGCCTCGCTAGCGCCAAGAAGCATCAAAGAACTTTTCAATCATGGTTGTGAAAGTTATTGGGAGGTTTCAGGATATGGGTGATAGGAAAAAGGTAGGTACAATTACCCGCTACTTCCATAAGATTGGTGTTGCAGCTATCATGCTTGAGGATACCCTGAAAGTAGGTGACGAGATTAGTATAGTGGGAGCTACTACTGAATTCGAGCAGAAGGTAGCCTCAATGCAAGTGGACCGAGTAGACATCAAAGAAGGGAAACCTGGGCAGGAGATTGCAATAAAGGTCAAGGATAGAGTTCGGGAGAAAGACGAGGTCTTTCTTGTTTAGTACTAGGTTACTCGATCAACGAGTTCAATGAGGTCGATAACCTGCACACCCGAGGACCCAGATGCATCTCTAAGGTTCCTACTACAAAATGGACAGGTGGATACTAGTATATCAGCACCTGCTTCAACTGCTTGGTGAATTCTTTTCCCAGCGGTCTCGACAGCCCATTCACCGTAAGCGGCTTTTGCTCCGCCTCCGGCGCCGCAACACCACGCGTTTTCCTTTTCGCGGCCAGTCATCTTAACTAGCTTGACAGGCAGCATTGAAAGGATTCGTCTTGGCGATTCATACTCACCCATATGACGGCCGAGATGACATGGGTCGTGATATGCTACATGGCCCAAGTTGCTAGACTCCTCAATTGCTAAAGCCCCTGTTCCAAGAAGTTCTTCCAAAAGATTAGTAATGTGAAGAATGCTGACACCAAGGTCATGATTCAACTTCTGATAGTCCAATGAGAGAGTCCTGTAACAGCCAGCACAGGTTGTGACCAATCGGCTTGCTCCAACTGCCTGAATTGCTTCTGTATTGTGTTTCGCCAAGCCTCTAACTAGTTCCCGTTGACCTGTTCTAATTAGGGGAGATCCGCAGCATCGCTCATCGGCAATAGTGAATTCAGCTCTGGCTTTCTTCAATACAGAGATTGCAGCATCTCGAATCTGATTCTCTCGGTAATTGGAGGTGCAGCCGACAAACAAGACTGTATCAGCATGGTCAGGTAGGTCGTGGATCTTGACAAGTTCTCGATTATGGTGGACAGCATCATAGGGGTTATACTTCTCTTCTATTGATTTGCGAAACTTCTCATGAGCCGCAACAGCACCAATATTCTCCACTGCTAGAGCTCTTAGATCTTCAATCAATTCCACAATGTGCTCCTTATGAGGCGCATGACATTGCACTTCACACGCACCACATGTTGTGCATGCAAATATTGGGTCTATGAGTGATTCATCCCATTCAATTTGACTTGTCTTGAGACCTCTGGCTAACCAGATTCGCCCAGAAGCAAAATAGGATTCAAATCCAAAATGGTCTCCTGATGGGCAAGATGGACTGTACTCAAGAAATTGGTACTTGCAGGTACCGCATCTTATGCAGCTATGTAGCCACTCCTCAATCTTGGCTCCAGGTCTAAATTCATCAATCTGAGAATCCATCCTATTCCCTCACCTCAAGCTCAAACTGCTGTTGGAATTCACTGTTGAAATAACATGCCTTGATGCACTTGCCGCAGATAGCATTCTCGACGCCGATCCTTTGGAGATAGTTGATGTATCTTCGACAGTATTCACGATAATCACTCAGAATATCTCTGTTGCGAATGTAGCTGCAGGCATTTTCGCAAGCTACGCATTCTCCACAGGAGAGACTCTCCTCTTGGTTATATTCAAGTTCAAACGGGACAATGATGGACGCGAACCTGATTGCGCAACTTAAATGGCGATTCACAATAAGGCCGTTCTTTCCTCGCCACCCCATGCCTGCAAGCTCAGCAATCGCTCTGTGAGATATCGCCTTGTCGAAGTAGTCTTGAACATGGTCAATCAGCTCATCCACTTTTTTGATCCACGTTGCGGGAACTGCAATCCCCTGAATCTGATTTGCAATGGTTTCAGCAATCGAATTAAGTGCGGCATTCAGAGCGCGATACTCTGCTGCATAGATATTCCATCTTTCCACGTTGATCTGTCCGTCTGACCTCGGGTCTATCGATTTAATCGCCCCCTCATCATAGGCCAGAGCAATTGAAACAATGGATCCACTTGCAACAAGATTGTCAAAAGCCGATTCGCATAATTCCCTCATCGCGTCTTTCTGAACTGGCATCAAATGCGAATAGACATCAGAGAACTTAGCTATACCCAGTAATCCTTTTCGACCAATCCTCTCCAATTCCTTTTCGAAAAGCTCCCGAATTCTGCTCGTTTGGTTCGCCTTTGTTCCAGTCAAGATGCTCGACTCCGGGTTATAGACCCCAGCGCCCGGGGTTCATGATACCATTTGGATCAAGTGCATTGCGAATTCTCTTGAGGAGCATCACAAAACCGGGATCGATTCTCTCTTGCAGCCTTTCAGCCGCCCATACTGGTGTCTTGTAAGGTATTGCTCCATGGTCTAATACTAAATCAAGGAGTTCAGAGGTGCATGCTTTGATACGTTCAAGAGTTTCATCATCTTTGGGAAATCTGAAAATAAACTTGAACTCCCCATAGTGCATCCCGTTCATTGCTTTGAAAAAGGAGATGAGCTCAAATCCATGTTTCTTAACTATTCGCTCTCCTTCCTCTAGAACAGGTCCCCAATTCCTAGGATGAATATAGGTTCCAATCCATGTGAGTCCGTCATGCTCAGCAAGCACCTTGTACATCTCTGATGGCAAATCTATGAAGGCATCCCATTTATCACCCATCAATCTTGTCAAGGCATCCCATGGAACTAGCGTATGGCGAGGATCTACCTGACGCTCTTCTTCAGTTATCCTTTCTATGACTTTACACTTAGCCATGACTTCCTCATC
>JBHLND010000134.1:0-7130 GCA_048937485.1 Promethearchaeota archaeon | reverse complement strand
ACAACACTATTACAAACACATCCTTTGGATTGCGAGCCAATTCCATGTACGAATGCGTAATTGCAGACAATGCTGTTTCCGAAAGCGAGTATCTAGGATTCGATCTGACCAACTGCTATGATTTGACCATAGAACGAAATACGCTCCATTTCAATGGCATGTACGGAATCACTGCCAACGTATGCGATAGATGCGTGTTCAGTCACAATCAGATTCTCAATGCTTCCACTGGCATCTTCGTCTGGGGGGACAATTGCACTCTCGACTATAACACAATTGAGGACACCGCAACCGGGATGGAATTCGATGATGGAGTTGAAGGAGCTCTTGTGACGAATAACACCCTCGAAGAGAATATTCGTGGTGTGGTGACTCACTTGTCATATGTAGAAGTCACCTGGAACGTATTCATTCAAAACGGACAGAATGCATGGGTGGAATTCAACCTGACACAGATTGTCTTCGACTACAACTATTGGTCGGACTACACAGGACCCGATGCAGATGGCGATGGCATTGGTGATATTCCATACGAAACGTACTATGCAACAAATCCAGAGTATGATATGCATCCGCTGATCTACATTCCCACACCGCCAACGTGGCTGGACGAACCAAGTGATGAGTATCTCGAGTACGGAACTGCACTCAGCCAACAGGTGAGTGTGTCGACGCCGGGTCAAGTCGCGCCGGTACATCTCTGGTGGATAAATACAACAGGGCTCTTCTCGATCAGTGGAGCGGGGCTGATCACCAGTAATACGTTCCTTCCATTGGGCGATTATGGAATCGAGGTTCGCGCCTACAATATCTATGGCATTTATCTAAGTGGAACCTTCACTGTGACGGTTGATGACACCATTGCGCCGACACTGTCAAGCCCAGCAGACTTCTCCTTTATCGAGGGTAGTACTGGCAACACTATCAGCTGGACAGCCACGGATTTGGGACCAGCAAGCTACGACATTAGCCTTGATGGAACTTGGGTCGAATCTGGTGTATGGAATGCCAGCGGTGAAGTCATCACAATCAACTGCGACGGTCTTGCAGTAGGAGAGCACACCTACACCATAATAATCGCTGACATCGGAGGCAACTATGCCAGCGACTCGGTCACTGTGACTGTGACACTTCCGGTGGACCCGACCACACTCCTCATTATTGCAGCAGGTGCTGGGGTAGTCATTGTGATTCTCATCGTCATAATAGTGAAGAAACGCTCTGGAGCAGAGTAGCGCTTCAAGTTTGGAGTCCCCCTCGCAGGGGATTCCATCTACTCTTTTTCTCGTCTACTGTAGGTCCTGAAGGCGTCCTGAGCTTTCAAGAAAGACCAGAAGCCAAAACCATAGGAATAGGTTCAATCCCAGTATTACCTCTGGAAGGGCATAGCCAGGCCACACGAGTATCTCCTGTCCTGCTAGTGAAATAAGTATGAAAGGCAAGATACCCATCAATAACGATGGAATGGAATAAAGGCGGAGTGAGCTGAACCTCAGCCAATTGGTTCCAATGACTAGTAGCGCAATGGGAGCAATAAGAAAGAAGCCAAGAGCAACCAATGTGTGATAGTAGGGGATGTTCTCCGAGAATATCCCAACTGCAGACAGACAAAGACACGATGAAGCAAGTATCAAAAGCCCAATACGCGTTCCAATTTCCGGAACTTTATGCATTAGCCAAACGAGGAAGTACACCATAAGAATGCCAGACACGAAAACACCGGCATTGAAGATTAGTGCTCGTGGCAGGGGATTCGGTCCAATGTCAGTCCTGAACCAATGACCCAAGTCGCTCAATGCGTTTTCCAATGTGAAACTAGGAGCCAGTAGAATAGCAAAGAAAATGCCGCCTAATGAGACGAAAGGACCCAAGAAACCAGCCAGTACAGGAAACTTGATTCTGTCCAAATCAATCTGCAGCCCCAAGCAAATGGTTCAGATGGCCCTTTACTTCTAGGTATAGGAGTGTCCATACCCAAAATATGGCCGTAAACGCAGTCAGAATCTCGGGAATTGCCATACCGGTCCAAGGAACCGCATCGTTGAAAGTGCCCCACCAAATGTAGACAGAGAAGAATGGGAGCAGAAGAGAAATGGCGCTGAACCACCGAAGCTTAGGGAACCGTAGCCATGACAGTCCAATGAACCACATGGCGAAGGGGAATGATGCAAAGAGGCCTACTGATACATAGAAATGAATTTCTCCGAAGTTCTCTGATAGAATACCAATTGACGTGAGGAAGACAGAAGCTACGAGAAACGGAAGCATCGCAAATTGCGTTGGAAGATCGGATAAATTGCGAATGAACACGATGGTGATGACAAAGAATAGAACGCCTGTGATTATCAGTCCCGAATTGAATATGATTGCTCGAACCAGTGGGTTTGGACCAATGTCGGTACGTGTATAATGGCCAAGATCGCTTAATGCGTTTGAAACCCAGTCGAAAGTCGGACTTATTCCAATTGACAGAGCAATGCCTCCAAGAGCGAATAATGGAGTCAAGAATCCAATTAATGTTGGACGGGGGATTTCGCTGATTCTTGCTAGGGCGGTCATAAGGCGTGCATGACTACGGCAGTATATAGGTGCATATGGTAGCTAACGAACAAGGGTCAGAAAAAAGTGCACTTCAAATTGGTCAATACGGGTTTCATTCATAACGGTTTGTCAGAGAGAATCTGACGGAGAGTGTAATTCCTGTGAGAAATACAGGGAGATTTTCGCTAATCAGTTTGCTATCTATTACGCTGCTTGCTATGGCAACTTTCGTTACACCTGTCGCAGCGGCATATGTGACGGTCACAGAGGATCAGTATGTTTTTCAACTGCAACCAGATGACAATGGTCACAGCTATGTGTACTTTGAACATAACCCCACTAGCTATGTATCTAGGCATATGGCATCGTTCTTCGAAGATACCAGTGTGAATAGCTATGCCTACGACTCATCTGGTTGGGATACTTCCAGCTATGGAAGCCCAGGACCGCTGGAGACCGCTTGGACTTGGGGAGGACACACTACCCCGACGCCAGGACCATACGGAGAATCTGCGCCGCTTCCCACCTTTTTTGATGTTTACGCCGATTCGGGGGACTCATTGGTGGCCAATGTGACTGCCTACCAGAGGAGCTTCAGTCTGCAGGTTGGACAAGACACATCCTTTGTAGCAGAGCCCGGGTACAGGTACTATGGCGCACTGGGAATCGGAGCTGAGGAGTTCATCCACCTTCAGATAGGCTGTAGATCCGAATCTGTGACTTGGTCTGTAATCGTTTATGATCCGGATGGGATTCGTGTTGGCGGAACCACCGAGTCCGAGGGAGATGTCGGATTAATACCTTTCAGACCTGCTAAATCAGGGACTTATGTGGTTTCAATTACAATCTCGAACTCGGATTCAGGCTTAATTGTGTTTGATCTACGCCCTGAGTCAATAAGGCCTCAGGAGATTCCTCTTGAGGGACTTGTAGACGGGAACTTACCGGGTAGTGAATGGGTTATTCGGGACAATAACATTGTATACGAAGAAAAGGTACCAGTTGCACATACCTACCGATTCAGCTCCTCAGAGGAGGGTCCCGCGAAACTCCTGTATTCTCTCAATATCCCTGATTGGATTTTGCCTCCGTTCGAGCCAATTCAGCCTGCAATGTTCATCACATGTGATGCATACTATACGTACTACGCTGAGCAACATCAGTTCAACTCAATCCGCACTGCAATGGCTGATTCATTTGGCTATCAGTCCTTTGAAGGAATGCCCTACTATGTAACGGTCTTTGGAGGAGAGAACTATGAGTATTCAATCTACAACCAGGACCTGAGAGCTTCTGAGTTGCCAACCAATGAACTCCTGTACATGGAGAACCTCCTAAATCCATCCTACGAGCATAGAATCTTTGGTCTGCATTTGGAACAGGATTCCTTGATGAAGATCAATGCTACAACTGCTCCAGCGGAGGTCTGGTGGTCTTATTGGAGAGTTGTTGATGGCGTGATGCAGCCAAACTTCGCACTATCCTACACAGATGATTTCGATTCGGCACCTGTGAACTACCTTCCAGCAGGGGACTATGTATTCGAAGCCTATATCAATCCCGGAGTTGCGGAGCACTTCCAGTTCACTGTGGGGCCAGTAGGAGATAGTCCAACAATTGATGTCAAGAATGGTGGAATTGCTGGATTCAGAACGAGTGGCAGCGCCTTTGATTTCTATAACTTGACCTGCTCATTCCTTACTCAGGATAACGTCACCACTATGACAAGAATCGGCGTCATGGATGTTGATGGAACCAGCCTCTATGCGAGTCTTGTTTCTCTGGGGAACATCCAGAGCGGCTCTTCATGGGTGGCATTTCCTGCTAATGAAAGCCTATGGCAACTCAATTCTCAGTCTGACATGGATGCCATCGTTTGGGTCAGCCCCTCATGGGTAGTGAACAACACGGCTGGACTGGGTAATGATTACCCCGACTATGTCGTGAGGTACCAAGTGGGATGGGATTTAGACCCAGAGAGCAGATTTGACGAAGTCAAGACCCTCGCCATAACAACTTCGCCCGGTGCTGTTAATTTCACCCTACCTGGACCCGGAAGCAATAACGAAGAGTACCTCCTGAGGCTATCCGTGCCCGCTGGGGTATGGCTCAATGTCACGGTAACAGTTGCAGAAGTTGATAACTGGGATCCGTACATTTGGCAGGTATTCAACAACAGAGCGCAGGTACTAAGCGGAACAGCTGTTTCGGACACGGCCATGGGTTCGGAAACAGATGTTCTTACATTCCAGTTTGGAAGTATTTGTGAAGACATTTTCATGCGGTTCAATGTGGACCGCGTAGGAAATCCTGAAGGATTCTTCCACATCAGTATTGATCCGCTTGATACTCTCTCATACGAGGGTGTTGAGGTGCCTGAGCCAGGACCCGCCCCACTACCAGATACCATCCTCTATGTGGCCATCGGAGCAGGAGCCGTGGTTGTGGTTGTAGTTCTTGTAGTGCTGTACAAGCGGAAGTCGACCTCGACCTTGTAATTCAATAATGAAGAAGGTGCACTCAGTGTGCCTTCCTCTCTCTTCTTTTTTGGCTCGACAACGAAGTGTTGCTGGCAATATGTCCAATTTCTCTCATTGCTTGAAGGGCACTCCTAATTAGCAAAAAGAACGAGTTTTCCGGTTGGTAGTGTTTCCTAAAGGATTGAGTTCCGTATGAAGGTAAAAACTACAGCGCTAATTCTTTTCATAATGGTGCTCCCATTCGGATTCGCAATTGAATCCCCGGGAGATGAGATTTGTCCAAATATGTTAGAAACACAGATGGAATCACTTACAAAATCCACAGATCTGGCCGGAGTGAATGTGGCAATCTACGAGGGAGAAGCAGGAGAAGCTGCAATTGCGTGTCGAACAGCGATGTTCAATATGTTCCTCTGGATGAATGCAAGTGTCGACCTAGTTGACGCAGCTGATGTGAAGGGAGGAGCACTCGACGATTACGACATTATCGCTATGCCTCCCGGAAATCTGCCAATGTACACTGTCGAGCTTGGATATGATGGCTTGGATGCAATCAGAGATTTTGTGCGATATGGTGGGTCATTCCTGGGAATTTCAGGTGGAGCGATATTTGCATGTGCTGAGATGGTATATGGAACAACGGAGAGCGAGTATCTATTGGAACTCTACAATGGAACTGCGCGCGGCCCGGTTCCCTCTATTCCGGACCAGACTATTGCAGAGTTCAATGTAAATACAAGCTGTGTTGAAGTAGATCTCTCAGGATTTCCAGCAACCCTCTCATCGCTTCATTGGGGAGCAACCTACTACACCTCTGATGTGATGGAGGGTGTCATCACAGTTGCAACCTATCAGACAAATGATGCCTCTGCCATGATACTCTTCAAATATGGTACGGGATGTGTTTTCCTCACAGGACTTCATCCAGAGTTTGAGGAAGATAGTGCTCGTGATGGAACAGATTACTTCGACGAATTATCCGACCCGGATTCCGAGTGGCCGTTAATGATGCAATGCACAAACTGGATGCTTGAGAATTCCGAATGGACGGTTCCATCCACCACATCAACAACAACTTCTACAACGACTACTTCCAGCACAACAACATCGACAACAACTACAACCACTTCTACTCAGAACTTGCTCGGAGATGAAGCAATCCCGATTCTCTTGACTCTCGGCGGGACTTTGGCACTTGTTGCGATTGCGGTTGTGGTTAGAAAGCGCAGCTGATACTATTTCGGGGCAACAATTCTTAGTTGCCCCTATCTTCTGCAATGGATGCCAATTAGTGAGCTAGAGTGTGTGTGAATCACCCTCTTTCAAGGGAAGAAACTTGATGTCAGCCTCGCCTTCTATGCCATTCTTGAATTCATCTGTGCTCTTGTCCCACGTATGCATGGGGATGACCAATTTGGGTTTGATTATCTTAGTTGCTTCAACAGCATCCGCATTGTCCATTGTATAGGTGTCCCCGCATGGTAGCAGCGCTACGTCTATAGAGCCAAGCTCGGACATCTCTGGTATGACATCAGTATCTCCTGCAAAGTAGATTGTCTTCCCTTTTGCAGAAATGAGATAACCCACGCCAAATCCCTTTGGATGGTATGGACTACCCGGTGACCTAAAACGCTTCACATTGTACGCGTGAACCGCCTTAATTCCAATACCTTGGACCTCAGCATCTTCGCCTGGTTTGAGTGACGTGATGTTTCCACCAAGTTTTTCGCCGCAATCCGCAGGCGCGATGACTACGGTGTCCTTGGAACGTACCTCTTTAATTGCCTCAGGAAAGCAATGGTCATTATGCGAGTGAGTCGCTAATACAAGGGTAGCCGGTGGCAATACATCAGGAACGCGTTCACGAAGGTTCTTTGATCGATACAGGTCAATGTAGATAACCTTGTCATCCACATTAATCTGGAAACTAGCATGGCCTAGCCAGCGAATTGATATCGTCATTGAAATCAGATAACATTAGGAGTCATTTCATATATCTGATTATCCCAAGAACGCAATTGAGAAGGTGAAGGATGAGAATAGCAGCTGTTGCAGATGTTCATAGTCCCAGGTATTATGAAGAGTTCAAGAGGTCGCTTTTGGGGCTGA
>JBHLND010000133.1:0-7186 GCA_048937485.1 Promethearchaeota archaeon | reverse complement strand
GCAAAGGCCGAGTTGTCGATAATCCAAGAATCAGATTGGGAAACCGAGTCGTCTATTGAGCCATCCTCAGCCCTCACAAGGATTGTCTGGTCAATCAGAGGCACCTCATTTACATATACTGGCAATACGCTTGAAACCCCAATTCCCTTGTCAAGAAATGACTCGTCGTAATGGATATCAAGACTGCCATCACTGCCGACATTTACGACTCCCTGAGCGCAGTAGGCACCTGCAAAGAATACAATTAGGTCAAATACGTCATACTTGCAAATTGTGCCGTCAACTCCGGCAAAGGTAAGATTTCTCTTTCCGAAGAACTTGTCCACGAAATCGACGGGCGCCTTGCTATCTGGATGAGGAATCATGAGATTCGAGAGAAAATTCTCATAGACTCCGCTGAGCTTCTCGAATCTGGTCTTGTATCCAGAAACTTGCTTGTTTGCTCCACCCATTAGCAAATCGCCTGTTTGCTTCAGCCGACGTGTTATTCTGGAACCTTCTTCGCTCAAATGGACTCCTCGCTCACCACAGGTATGTCATTGGTTGTTATAAAGTAAGATAAGAAGGTTCCTCGGAATTACCGAGCTAGTCTGAGTTGTTGATTTCCCGCTTCATGTCAATCTTTTTCAAACACGCAGCAGCCACAAATGATGTCCCAAGGGTTCCAAAACCACATACCAACCACAGAAATCGCAAACTACCCGAGGCTTCCCAAATGAAAGCTCCAAGATTTGCTGAAACTAGGTTTGTCGAACTCATAAGGAATTGGTATGTGCCGAGTGCGCGTCCCTTTGCTTCTTCGCTGATTTCGGAAACAATTAGAGACCTTTCTGCTCCTATCCATAGCACCACTGGCAGAGCCCAAATGATGTTGAGTAGAAGAAGCGTGGGGATTCCCGATAAGAAGGCATATGCAAAAATGAGTACGGAATTTGCAAAGACTGCTACAATGAGAGCTCTTTTGATGTTTCTGTCGGCCAATCCACTAACCGTATACATAAAGAGCACAGATGTTAATGAGAACGCAGACCAGGAATAGCCAAAGATTGTTTCACTGATTCCCCAGTCCTCGGTTACGATTAGGCTCCAATACGAAAGAGCGCTATTGAAGAAGAGATAGAATCCTGCCATTCCACCAACCAAGAACCAGAAGTTCCTTCCAAGGTTTCTGAACGAAATCAGCGGTCCTGATCGCGCCTTCTTGATGACTTCAGTTCCAAGGGTTTCTCTGACAAAGATGATAGCCGCTGTAAATGCTACTACAGCACCCACCCCTGCCAAGGTATGAAGATTGCTGGGTGCGTATCCTATATCCAAGAGGTATGCTCCAACTATTGGACTTATTCCATCTAGAAGAAAAGCTGGAAGCAGAACCATTGTGAACTTCCGAGCAGAATCTTTTCCTCCTGCTTTTTGTATCTCGTCTGCAGGGATTGCCCTTGACATTATCAGAATGAAGCTCCATCCAAACTGTATGAGGGCGTATTCAAATACAACAATAGGCCATACCGCAAGATTAGCCAATGAAAGCAAACCTGCAATCACCGGCAAGAATGCAACAGCCATCGTTTTCCTTCGACCAATAAGATCGGCGATGAAACCAGAGAGGATATATCCAACAAGCATGGCAAAAGTGCCAACAGAAAATGTCACTCCTATCATCCAAGGGTCGCCAATTGAATATAGGAATATTCCAAACTCCCAGCTCCAAAGACTGATTGAATACTGGCCAATCCCTGTCACAACTGCAATTCGCCAGAGGTTTTCATTGAGACCCAAGAAGCTTCTTGATGTTGTATTGAATAATGGAGTTGCTCCATTCTCATTCAAGTTACTCAGCTCGGATCACCTTCTCTGGGAGCATTTGCATGGTTGCTTCTCCTTTACTTAAGGCAATACCTATCTAGGTCTAAATGGGTCTATATTTCGCATGTCACATAACCCTTAAAGAGTGCTTATCGTAGGAGTGGTACAAAGAGAACTCGTGATTGGAGCCTAGCTAATTGATCATCATGGATGAAGCGGACCTCAAGTTGAATCGTGCGGTAACCTTTGAGTGGCTATATACGAATGGTCTTGGTGGTTATGCTTCCTCAACAATCGTGGGTCTAAACACTAGGGGATATCACGGGTTACTTGTTTCTTCTCTGAACCCTCCTGTGAACCGCTGGCTCACACTTTCTAGACTTGATGAAGTCATAGCATCCTCCAGTGGCGAAGTTAATCTCTCAACTGAACAGACCTCAAAGGGTGTTGTCAACCGTGGCTACAGATTGCTAAAACGATTCGAGTTAAACCCCATGCCGCAAATGACATACGCAACTGAAACTGTCCAGCTAGACAAGACCGTCTTTATGGCTTATAGAAAGAATCTGACCGTGGTAAATTATGAAATAAAAAATACCGAGGAAGCTGTTTTTACCGTCACTCCAGTCCAAACCTGTAGAGAATACCACGGACGTCCCTCGAAGCTGGAATTCACTCCAGAAGTGGAAGCCTTGGACAACCATTCCTTTCTTTCGTTTGATGACCGCCCAAATACACCTTGGATGTACTCATACTCTCCTGATGCAGAATACACTGCTTCTGAGATACGCATGACTGATACACAAATCTATCGAAAAGAAAAGGCAAATGGATTGCCTCATGAAGAGCAAATGTATATACCAGGAGTTTTTCATACGGTCCTTGATCCTGGCGAGCATTTCCTATCGTTTCTGTTTGCCGTGGGCCCAACACAAAAGGAATTGATGTCTGACCTTGGCGATTTAGCAAATGCTGAGAGTAAGGAATTTGCCAAGCTTAGATTCGAGGAGTTGAGACGTCGAAATCTTCTGTTTGAGAGGGCCTATTCTATGTCTTCCAAGGAACGTGAAGAAGAGATCGAATGGCTGATACTCCACGCGGATTCGTTCATTGTGGATAGGGCATCCACTGGAATGCGTTCTGTTATAGCAGGATATCACGAGCTTTCTGACGTAGGTCTGGATGCATTGATTGCTCTCTGCGGGCTGACAATGTCAATTGGTCGTTTTCAGGATGCTAGAGCTATTCTGACAACATACGCAAGGCATTCACGCTATGGGCTAGTTGCCAACGATTTTCCAGACAGAGGAATTCAACCGGAATACGATTCCGTTGATGCCTCTCTTTGGTACATAATGGGCGTATATCGATACATTCAGGCAACTAATGATACGGAGTTCTTGAGAGGCATCATTTGGGAAACCATGGAGAATGTTATAGCCGCTTATAGAATTGGCACGAAATACAACATCCATGAGGACCATGACGGTTTGATTAGCTCAGGAATCGAGGGTGTTGAGCTAACTTGGATGAATGAGAAGATAGAGGACTGGGTTGCTACGCCAAGAATAGGAAAGTGCGTCGAAACAAATGCCCTCTGGTACAACGCGCTTATGGCCATGGCAGACATGTCTGAACTCATGGGAAGAGACCCCTACGAGTTCAAAGCTGTTGCATCTTGGATACAAGAGGCCTTTATTCAATCCTTCTGGAATGAGGAATTGGGATGCCTTTATGATGTTGTGACCGACGAGGGTCCAGATGCTTCAATTCGTCCGAATCAGATCTTCTCGATTAGCCTGCCATTCCCTCTGCTTGAAGGACGCCAAGCGCAATTAGTGCTGACGACTGTAACTAGGGAGCTTCTAACTCCCTTCGGCCTTCGGACCTTGTCTCCACAGGATCCTCGATACTACCGCGCCTGTACAGGTGGACCAAGAAGCCGAGCTGATGCAACACATCAGGGCTCGGTTCATCCATGGCTCATTGGTCCGTATATTTCGGCTTTTCTCTCTGTTACAGGCAGGACTCCTGATAATCGCGCACACGCTGAAATTGAGTTCTTCCGGCCAGTGCTGAACACGGTTAGAAAAGGCTGCCTTGGTACAGTGTCCGACATGTTTGATGGGTCAAAGCCACACCGTGATCGAGGTGTTGTGTCAAGAGCCCGAGGTGTTGCTGAGCTCCTTAGGGTCTATTTCGAAGAGCTCTGAGCAAAGAAATCCCCGAGGATGAATCTACTAGACAAATCATCCACTAGGCCTTAATACACAATAATCGTAAGATATGAGTGCAGTTCAACGGTTTTTCCATAGAGGTACACAGGTTTGTGCCACAATGAACGCGCCACATAATCAGCAAATCCTTTCGAACGAAACTAGATGCCTTTCAGTGAACTTGAAGGCTATTTGCTGATTTGGCAAGGGGTACCCAACATGAAGAAAACAACTAGTATTATTATCGCGGCCCTCCTTCTGATGAGTTTTGGATGGATGATTACTTCCGTCGGATTCGTGACCGCACAGGCTGGGCCTGACCCTGTACTTCATGTCGGTTGGGAAGTAGTTGACGATATCGAACACTTTTCTCACGATGAGGAACACTCAGAGTGGGTGTTTGGCCCACAGCCAACCATATGGATTGGTTATGCTGAGGATTGGGTTTGGAACGGAACTACTATTGATGAGAACGGTTTCAGAGTTGATGCAGGAGATCAAATCCTGATCAATATCTCAATACCCTATGAATTCCTTCATACTGCTTCTGTGTTAGATGCAGTAGGTTTCTGGGGTGTAACTCAACCTCATCAGAGAACAGCCTTCGGCATGGAATACAATGTAACACGGAACACTTGGAATAGCGTAAGCTTCCATTACGTTCCTGATGTCGCAATTCCAATCGATACCAATTTTATGGACTTGAGTTCGGCTCACTGCAGTTATGAGAATGACTCAATAAACGGGTCCTACGATATTGTTTTTGCAATCGTCTTCAACCGGGAGATAGTCAACAACATCTTTTGGACTGGAATGCAAGCTGTGGATACTTCGGGACGGCCTATTTCACCATCCTGGCTAGCCAAAGCTGCTGCAGGAGAATATGCTACTCCTCCAATTGGTCTTGGAATGCAAGTTCCTCCCAATGAGTTCGAATTTCCAAGATACTACTATGCTGAGATAGTTGATGATATGGGTGAGCTTCTTCACTGGGTAGATGTTGATGATCCATTCAAGTTCAGAATGGTTTCCAACGAGCCTTTTGGAGAAGTAATGGTTCCTTTCGCAGTTCTTTCATACGACCCAGCGTTCGCATACAACTACACTTGGACCATGAAAGAGAATCCAGCAGATATTGGCAGCGACGATGTAATTGTTGACGGAATGCCTTTGATGCTCTTCTATGTACATAACAGTACTGGAGCATATGCCGTAGGTGGATATCTTGACAATATCACCTGGATTCCAGTTCCTATTGTAAATGTTTGGTCAGTGACCTTCGACGTACTATTGAATCACACTCTTGATTTGAGTCTGTTCTATAACGAAATCGAGTCTGATTACTCGCCCACACATCAGGAAATCTGGTGGTCCGGTTCATTCACTGATTTGGTCGATATGAATCCAGAGGATCATCTTGAGGGTGCAACAATCAAAGGTGAACCATTCTTCTGGACAGTAAAGGATCTAAATGGACGTGACTTGAATGCAAGGCAGGAGATACGCAGAAAGAACACAGTTCAACTTGCCTTTAAGACGGAGTTCATTGAAGCCTTTGTTCTAAACGAATATGGCGACATCGCGGAACGTGCAATGCCCAATCAGTTACTGAATATCAGCATGGATGTGCATGCCCCAGTGGAGATTATCAATGGCTCGCAGTACATTCCATTAAATCAGTACAATGTTGAGGCTGCGCCAAGTACCTTCTTCGATATCGATGGTGTTCAAGTAAATACGACATTGCAAAACTTCACTATCTCAGTAGGCGGATATGGAACTGGTGCAAACAGGACACATACGTGGACCTATGCAATCCGGCACTATATCACTCTAGATTTCATAGGTGATGCAGTCTACGAGTTTTCCGTATTTGCCATTGAGGTAAGGAATGCTGTCACCCGAGTTGTGGAGGATCTGCTGATTTTCTTCCCCACTAACTTCATTGAGGTTTATGGTTATGACTTGACACTAGGTTCTACACTGACAGAATTGGATGTTCAGTTCAATATAACTGCTAACGCGCCTGCTGCAATTTACGACGATGTAACCGTGGAAGTTGGATTAGCACAAGACTTTGGGTGGAACTACTCTGTTGCAGGTGACAACAACTACAACTGGGCCTACGACAGCGGAACGGTCAAAGAGGAAATTCAAGAAGACATTATTTGGAGTCCTCATCGACTGATTGTCGGTGACATACCTTTCTGGGAAGAACCAGTTTGGTCAGTTACTCCGGAGGGAGCTATTGACCTTGATGGAAATGAGTTCACCACGGATGATCAGTATTATGTCAAGCGGACTGCCAGATGGCAAGATACTGGGAACATTACTGTTGAAGCAATGGGAGTAGTCCTTGTATTCGATCCAACACCTGGAAGGAATGGCGATGAATTCTGGTCAGAGTCATGGATGGGCGTTGCCAAGATGGTCATGGAATATCAGGCTAGTGAGGAATTCTACTGGTATCATGCTTCCAACGTGTCTCTTGTAGATTCTGGAACAATGGATGAAATCAAAGACACTCTTTGGGCTTATGAGGATCCCGATATTCCTGCACCTGGATATGAGATGATATCCTGGATGAGTAAGAACCGAACAGACATCCACACCAACATACCCGGTCTTGAGTCGGGGGTTTGGGAAAATACTTGGTTTGCTTGGGGTACAAGGCAGACATTCTGGGTAACCAAATCGGAAGCTCAAGTGGAACTAGCACGGTTCCGTGCAAGCTACGCAGGTCTGCTTCTGTTCAATGACATTGAAGGAAGCGCGTCTGAAGATGCACCTGACTTCCGCATTGTTGAGGGTCAGGTTGTCACTGATGAGGTGACTCATTTCGTCCTAATTGAAGATGTTGAGTCCGTTGAATTCAGACAACCTTTCGGTGCCACTAATGGCTCTGGTTCAGTAACAGTGGATCCAGAAACGCCTGTGGAGTTTGGGGTTTCGATCTACAATGTTGATGTGACCATCTATCCACTGCAAATCCGGGACTCCAATGGCATACGAGGAGCTTGGGATTACCGCGAGTCCTATGAAGCTGTTTCAAGTCTGACTGATGCAGACTTCGACTATTGGATTTCGACCGGAAATGTCACGGAGATGGCGTTCGACATATCCTTCAACATTAATCTTGTCGAATACGACCCTGAAGACGAAAC
>JBHLND010000132.1:0-7189 GCA_048937485.1 Promethearchaeota archaeon | reverse complement strand
AGGTTCAGTTTCTTTGGAATTGCCTCTCCTTCGCGAAGGTCAATTGTTGCCACACGGATTTCATCTATGAGACGCATCACGCGCTCTGCCAATTCGACCATGAATCTGATTAGACCGATGGAGATGTTCTGATCTGCCGACTCCCTTAATGTCATCACTTGAAATAGGAATACTGCTTCCAATCGAAACAGGAGTCTATATGAATCAACTAGGTCTACTGCCACTTGAGGGGCTTTAGATTCTGCCAAGCCTTGAGAGAGTGCAGTACATTCTCCTCGAAGTTTGACAAGTTCACTGATGCGACTATTGATTATTTCTAGGTTCTCATTGTCAGTTCTGACTAGAGAAACGCCGCTAAGGTACATTGCCATCTCTGTTGTCAGCATCTTTACATAACCGGAGATGATTTCCGTCCTCTCTCCTTGACTCAAAACATCCTGGAAGGTTTCGCCAAGAGTCATGAGGTATTTGTATAGACAAGATGAGCAAACGATTCCATCACCCGACTGTTCGCTTGCAATGACAAACTGGAGTGCCGCCTCTATTTCTGATGCTGACACAAACTTGCTGTTTATTCTCAGTTCTTGTCCTTGGCTTACACAATATGTGTTTCCCGACTTCTCATCCAAGTAGATTAAGAGGTAGCACATTGATGGTTTATCGCTCTTGAATGGCGAGAGATCATCAATAGATTTTGCTTGACCGAAGAATCCGGGGTCCACTGAGATGGAGTTGATGGGAAGAACATCGTCATTGTTAAGACAGACTTTCTCTAGCCCAAACTCCTTGTAACAATGGCAGCCTTTAACCATCCTCTGGTCAGTGCTTGTGGTGCCTCCCACAAGGGGTGTGCCCAAATTCATCCGTGAAGCCCCTGGTTCTATCGCATATACACTCCTTGTCGTGCATCCGAGTCCGCTGGAATAATATTTCCTATCAGGGAATATTAAGGTTTGCTTATGCGAAACCTCCCGGCTTGGAATTCACTAGTGATAGATGGCTAGGGTTGCTGACTGCTTTTCAATGAATCTCGTCTGCCCGGATTCGGGCTCATTGAATGGAGGGTCTGCTGATATATTTCAGCCCCAAAGCTCGCGCTTCAACAGGTCCCTTATTGCTATGCGAATTGCTTCAGATCTATTCGGATAGAGATTGCTCTCAACCAGTTTCTCGAGTCCTTCGATGTATTGTTCAGGTACATGTAGTGTAATCAGTTTCATTTCGTTTACCTCCTAGCTCCATAATTCACGCTTCAATAGGTCTCGGATAGCTATTCTGATAGCTTCAGACCTGTTAGGGTAGAGTTTCTGCTCAACGAGCCTTTCTAGACCCTCGACATAGGTTGATGGAATGTGTAACGTGACAAGCTTCATCAGGATATCACCCGTGTCTACTCTGCGTCATACGAGAATATTGATGTGAGTAATACTAACTATGAGTCAAAATTGAAAACGGTGATAGCTGCATCAATATTAAACTGCTAGCCAACAGGATAGCAGTTATAACTAGCATACGTTGCCGACGAAACTGAACTAAGATTACACAAATGGACGTGCGCGATTGTGGACAGGCAGAAAGGCATCGATGTTTTGTTCAATCCTCATTCCATTGCCGTCGTAGGTGCTTCTGCAACCAAGGGAAAGCTTGGCAATGATGTCTTGAGGAATCTAATCGAAAGCGGATTCAAAGGAAGAATTTACCCTGTCAACCCTGGAGGTGGCGAGATTCTTGGTCTGCGAGTTTTCAAATCAATCTCTAAAATTCCCGGTGATGTCGATGTCGCAGTAATAGTTATTCCAGCGAAGTACGTCCTACCTGTTGTTGAGGAATGCGGCAAGAACGGCGTCAAGGCACTGGTGATTATCACAGCTGGGTTCAAAGAGATTGGCCATGAGGGTCAAGAAGCTGAGAAGAAATTGGTTGAGTTAGCTGACAGCCATAACATGGTAATTCAGGGCCCAAATTGCCTCGGCATTATCAATACTAATGCCCCTTACAATGCATCTTTTGCCGCCGGAACACCTGAAAAAGGAACCATTGCATTCGCATCTCAGTCGGGAGCACTGATGACCGGTATTCTGGACTGGAGCTTAATGGAAAAGATTGGTTTCTCAAAGTTTGTGAGCTTGGGAAATAAGGCGCAACTAGATGAAACCGATTTCATCGAGGCCTTCGGAAGAGATCCTGATTCAACGTTTATTTTGATGTACATCGAGTCAGTGGTCGATGGAAGGAGATTCATGGATGCATGCCGGAAAATTGTACCCCATAAACCGATTTTCATAGTCAAATCCGGTGTAAGCGTAGCCGGAGCGAGAGCAGCATCCTCGCACACAGGCTCATTGGCAGGAAGTGATACCGCATACGATGTTGCATTCAGACAATGCGGTGTTATTCGGGCAGACAACATGGCTGAGCTTTTTGATGTTGCCAATGTATTTGCTGACATGAATTTACCTGCAGGTAATAGGGTTGCTATCGTTACTAATGCTGGAGGCCCCGGGATTCTCACGACAGATGCTTGCGAACTAAATGGACTAAAGATCGCTGAGTTCTCTGCAGAAACCATAGAAGTCCTCAAGTCTGGGCTTCCTCCAGCAGCTTCGGTCTATAATCCAATTGATGCTTTGGGAACAGCCCAGCCAGAAGAATATGCGCTTTGCGTGGAGGCTGCATTGCAAGATGAGAACGTAGATTCGGTTCTTGTCCTTCTTACACCTCAGGCGATGACTAAGGAAACCGAGACCGCCCAGATGCTTGTGGAGTCGCATCAGAAGTATCCCAATAAGCCAATATTGGCTGTATTCATGGGTGGCAATTCCATGGTATATCCCCGTGTTGTTCTAAACACTGGAGGAATTCCTGTTTTTGACTTTCCCGAGCGTGCGGTCAACGCGCTTGCAGAGCTTTACAGATACACTGTTCGTAGAAATGCATTGAAGGAAGAAGCAATTCCCAAGTTCAAGGCAGATAAGAAGCGGATCAAGGAGATTATACGAGGTGTACGCAAGGACGGCCGACGAATCCTTCTCGGAAATGAAGCACATGAGATTGCGGAAGCATATGGAATTCCAGTTGCAAGAATCAGACTGGCCACAAGTTCTGAAGATGCAAAGGAGATAGCAAATGATCTCGGGTATCCTGTTGTCTTGAAAATAGCGAGTCCGGATATTGTTCACAAGAGCGATATTGGTGGCATAAAGCTTGGACTAAATACTCCTGAAGAAGTTGAGATTGCGTTTCTTGAGATTCTTAATAATGCAAGAAAACATGTGCCCAGGGCTATTATTTACGGTGTCGATGTTCAGGAAATGGCAGAGAAGGGAAAGGAACTGATTATTGGCTGCTCAAGGGATGTGCAATTTGGACCTTTAATTATGTTCGGCGCAGGGGGGATTTATGTCAATTTCTTGAAGGACATTTCATTCAGGTTGGCTCCTATGACCCGAAGTGACGCAAGGGACCTCATAATGGAAACCAAGATGGGCGCTCTGCTTCAGGGAGTTCGAGGCGAATTGCCGAGTGATATTAAAGCACTTGAAGATACAATTCTTAGAATCAGTCAGTTGGTAACAGACTTTGAAGAGATTGTGGAGCTTGACATCAATCCTGCTTTTGGCTATGAAAGGGGGAAAGGTGTTGTTGCGGTTGATGTCAAGATTACTATTGGGGGTGAATAATTGACAAAGAATATTGTAATTACTGGTGAAACGTTAACCGGAAAGACGATGGTTGCCTTGGGAATTGCTGCTAGGCTGAGGTCAGCTGGCAAGAAGGTTGGCTATTACAAACCTGTTGGTCAAAGAAGCTTTGAGCTTAGCAAATCTGGGCAAGATATCGATGAAGATGCATCCCTAATGAGAGATGTTCTTGAGATGAAGGTTGACATGGAATGCATCTGTCCAATTGTCAGGACCCAATCCAGCATAGATGAATTCCTGAAGGTTGGACACGAGGCTCTTCTTCAGAGGATTTCAGAGTGCCACACCAAGATTGCACAAGGGATGGATTATGTCATTGTTGAAGGAACAAAAGCTCCTTGGCATCTTCTTCATATTGGCTTATCGACTGCACAAATTGCGAAGAATCTCAATGCTGAAGTTATATGCTTGGTCAATTTCCCGGATATAACCGCGATTGATGACATCCTGATGCAGCGCGATTTCTTCCAGTCTCACTGTATAGAAAAGGTGGGCATAGTCCTCAATATGGTGCCGCCAATGCTGAAATCAATAGTCAGTGAGAAAATTGAGCCCTTTGTGAGGGACAATGGAATGAACTTCTGCGGAGCTATTTTCGCTAACCGTGAGCTATTCAGTCCTACAATACGTGATATTCAGAGAGTGCTTGAAGGGCAGATGATTCATGGTCAAGCAAAGCTAGATTCACTAGTTGATCATTTCCTTGTAGGAAGTATGGCTCCAGAAAACGCATTGAAGTGGTTTCGAAGAGTCAAGAATAAGGCCGTAATCACGGGTGGAGATCGTGCTGACATTTGTCTTGCTGCTATGGAAACCGACACAAAGCTCCTGATTCTTACTGGCGGAATGGGACCTGATATCAGGACTTTAGCCAGAGCTCGTGAATTAGATGTTCCAATGATGATGACGGCTCATGATACATATACTGCAGGACGTTTGGTGGATGGAATTGTGGGAACGGTAAACGCAGAGGACAAAGAAAGAATAGATGCAGTTGAAAGAATCGTTGGTGGCGCAATAGACCTTGAATGCATAAAATGAGGTAATCAAGATGGTAAAGAGGAGCGCATGAGCGCTCTCTCCAAAAGGAATGAACACATCTATTTCCGGGAGAGCTTAGTTGTGTTCAAGAAAGATGAATCCTGATTGCCATAAGTCACCTTGTGTTTTCATGCCATTATCCCATCAATACTCGGGGTATTGCTAGGGCATGATATGGTGCTATATTTGCATTCAGATTCTACGTTACCTCTGGGGAGCTCTTTCTCTCTGAAAGAGAATAGTTTTATGCCGCCTATTTCACGCCATTTTGCATTTATCATGTATATATGAGGTGTATCAATGGCAACAGATGCAGAAGGCAAGTCGGAAGCTGCCGGTGACGCCAAGGATGACACAAAAGTTGCAGATGAGCTGCAATCCTTGAAGCTCATCCGAGACCGTCGTTCTATACGCGAGTTCACCGGTGAGAAGATACCCGACGAACATATAGAATTGATTCTCGAAGCTGCAAGACATGCACCAAGTCCAGAGAACATGTTGATGATTCGATTCGTTGTAATAAGAGACGATCAGGACATGAAAGTGTTTCTGGCCGACTTGGCTCAAGAGATGGCTCAGACTGCTTTTGGTGGAGCGCCCTTCGAGCTTACAAGTGGAAGGAATTGGTTTATCAGCGACCCTTACCGTGCGGCTGTCTATGCACGACTTCGAGATGGAGAGCTTTTCAGATATCCCGAGAAGAGTGATGCTGTCATAATCGTGTGTGCTAGTGATGTATGGCATGATGCGGGATACCAATACCCCAATGAGCTGTTTGGTTCCGTCGTTTCAGGAATGGCAATCCAGAACATGTGGCTAACAGCTACAGAGCTTGGATATGGCTGTGGGTATGAAGCACTAGTCTGCTCTGATCCTCGGCATGCAATGCTCATTCGTGACAGACTAGGAATCCCGCCAACATGGACGCCTTTGACAGCGTTCTGTATCGGAAAGCGAGTATCACCCCGAGCACTTGGTCCAAGCAGACCGCCACTTGAGGGTCTAATGTACGAGGAGCGATGGGGCCTACCATTCAAACGAATGGCATTCAGGAGGAAAGGGTGAGAGATATGGAAGTTAACTTCGAAGGAGAAACAATGGAGAACATGAAGAAACTAGCTGAAGAGGCTGGACTCACTCCTGAAGGCTTCATAGAGGTTGTTATGGAGCAGTTCTGTGACAACAAAGGTGGCCGCGTATACACAGGTCGTTGGTCACAGGGTGAAGTCGATGGTGAGAAGGGTTTTCGATATGTTCCGCAATGGCCTTTCAGGCCCGGTTTCAAGGAAGCAACCGGCGACCAGGTCAAAAAGTGGAAATCCGGAGGGAAGAAATTCAGACCACACCCAACAGGCGAGTGGCCATTCTACCCACGACTGAAGGATGGTGACATCGAGCACGAGTATTGGAGCTCTAAGAAGATGTACCATAAGGCCTATTTGGATGACAGGAAGGGCCGCATTGTTGTCCTAATGGATGGGGATAACTTTGATGAGTTTCTAGATGCCGTTAGGAAGAAGAAGGGCAATATTTGGACTGTCAGCATTGATAATGCAATGAAAGAAGCAGTCAATGATTGGATCGCAAAGGAGGACTGAGATAATGTCACAACTACAAGAATTCTTCAAGTTTCTTGCATCGAAATGCAACGAGAAAGATGATTTGAAAAAGATGCTTGTTGACTGGATTGGCCCGTACGATGGCAAGATCCTGCAGGTGCACACTGAAGAAGGGGCTCAATACATGGTGGTTTCAAAGGATGGCATGACTCTTCATGAAGGCACTTATCCAAGCCCTGATGTCATCTATAAGGCTCAATCTCCTACGTTGCTCGGTATCTTCACAGGCGAGATTGCTTTCAAGCAAACAATGAAAGATGGCAGCCTGGAGGTCATCGGCAATGCCCATGAGAGTGACTTCCTCGCTAACCTAATACTTGCAGCCATGATGGGTGCCATGTAGAGGTGTTGGCAATGGATGTAAAGAAGATCGCAGTCATAGGATCCGGTCTAATGGGTTCTGGAATTGCATACGTTTCCGCATGGAATGGCTATGAAGTCACGATTGTCGACATCAACCAAGAGCTTGTGGATAAGGGTATGGAGAGACTTCGAAACGACGTCATGACTGGCATAGACAAAGGGAAGCTGTCTATCACTGAAGCTGAGGGCCTTATGGGTAGACTCAGCGGCACGGTCGATACTGAAGCAGCAGTCAAGGATGCAGACCTTGTGATTGAAGCCATATTTGAGAACATGGAAATCAAGAAGGAAGTATTTTCCAAGATAGATGCAGTAGCTCCTGCACACTGTGTCTTGGCGACGAACACCTCATCACTCAGCATTGATGAGTTAGCATCTGCAACAGGTCGCCCTGACAAATTCATAGGAATGCATTACTTCTCTCCTGTTCCCGCAATGAAGCTTCTCGAGATCGTGCTTGGAGAG
>JBHLND010000131.1:0-7200 GCA_048937485.1 Promethearchaeota archaeon | reverse complement strand
GAAAGTGACTCTATTATGACGGTCACTGATTTCGCAAAGAACGGTGAAAAAGCAGCCAATCTAACTCTAGAGAATGATAACGAGGTCTTTGGAGAGCAGGAAATGGGTAACATCCAAGTCCATATGAATACTGAATTGATACTTGATTTTTGGGTCTACATAGATGAATTCAATGAATCATCAGAGGACTTCGTCTTCTTCCAGTTGTATTTCGAGGATGAGTCCTTTGCCTATGTAATAGCAAACTCCACAAGCAGGTTCGAAAACAGTATTGGAGAAGAACACCATTTCATCATACTCCAAGAGGATATAGTTCTCGATCAATGGATTAACTTTCAGCTTGACATTGTACACGACTACGAGCTGATTGTGGGTAGTCTACCCAACACTACGTTCTATGATTTTGAGTTTGTGGCGATGGCTGGACCGGATAGTCGTCTCTCTCTCTTCTTCGATGATTTATACATTTATTATGACCCTGCGCCGGAGGTGACCAATGTCATTCATGATCCGCCCTTGCCCATGGGTGGTGACTCAGTCATAATCTCTGCAGAGGTAGTCGATGCAACTATCGATACCGTGGTTCTCACCTTTAGAATAGATGGTGGTTCATGGTCTGATTTGGAGATGAATCGAGAATCAGGCAATACTTGGGCAGACGATATTCTGGACCTGAGTGCAGGTTCTGTTGTAGAGTATAGCATCACAGCAACTGACGCTTTTGGCAAGTCAACCACTGCTCTCAATGATTCGGGATATTTCCAGTTTACTGTATACAATTCAACCACATCCACTACAACAATCCCTCCAGTCGATCCATTGGCTGTGATAGTGGCAGTTGTAGCGATATTAGCTGTTGTGGTTATCATAGTTCTATACATGTTTGTGTACAAGAAGAGATAAGAAACTCCTGACCCAGTCGATGAAGGCTGGGTCCTTTTCATTTATTCAAAGGATTGCGAGGATGGAGCATTTGTCTGCAGAAAAGAATAAGGAAATTGTACGAGATTTCATCGATCGGATTTGGAATCGGGGACTTGTTGATGAAATTCCAAACTTCATCACGCCTGACTATGAAGCCATAGGTCTTCGTACAACCGTATTTGCAAGAGGCATTGATGGAGTCAGAAATAATGTATTGGGTACTCGTGATGCATATCGTGACCTTATCATAGAGATTGATGATATGATTGCTGAAGGAGACAAAGTGGCAAGTCGAATCAGGCTGAGAGGCACTCCGGTTCATCAGCAAGCGACAACTTGGGATCGAGGAGCACTGACCTTGGACGAACTCATTTTTCATCAATTAAAGGAAGGAAAGATCATCAGGGCTTGGTCGATAGGCTCTGATTGGAGATAGTACATTCCGACAACTCCATTAATTGAATCTAAACATGGGCAAAATGGGTGAATACAATCCCTACAGTTATTGATCATGAATGCTGCGATGCATGTGGAACTTGTCTTAAGACTTGTAGATATGGCGTCTATGAGAAACTTGACGACAAACCGGAGGTAGCGCATGTTCAGTACTGCAAAGAATGTGGCAATTGCATTGAAGAATGCCCTAATGATTGCATCAGTTTCAGAAAATAACTGGCTGCAAAGAAAAAGGGAATTGCCCTAGTTGCCCAGGGCAGTTCATGTTGATGTCAACGTCGTTTCATTATGACGATTGCGATTAGAATTATCGCTATGCAGGCAATGCCTCCAATGATGATTATATTCTCACTCAGGAATTCAGATAGATTGAACCCGTTAGTTGTGGTCGTTGTAGTCGTGGTAGTAGCTGTAGCCGTGGTAGTTGTGGTCGTCGTAGTTGTAGTCGTAGTGGTTGTGGTTGTGGTTGTGGTAGTGGTTGTTGACGTGGTTGGCTCGATAACATCGACCATCACTGTGTCGGACGCTGCAGTGCCACTTACTTCATAGAAGACAATGGTATAGTTATATGAACCGAGGTCTAAACCATCAACCTCAATCACAATCTCCTCAGATGATGAGTTCCAAAGACCTCGCTTAACTTCTACATCATCCCTGAGAAGCATATATGCTGCTGGACTTTGGTCGGTTGCGTTCCAAGTTATGCTGTTTCCTGTATCACCAAGTTCGTATTCGATATCACTAGGTGTGTTTATCACAGGCGGATTTCCGTCTCGTTTGGCCTCAACTATTCCTGCAAGGTCTCCGGTGACTTCTTCGTATGCACGGAGATAGTAGTACGCCAAGAAACCATCCGTTTTCGAATATGTCACGTTTACCACATTGGTTCCCCCACCTGCAACAGTCAGGTTGTAGTTGAAACCCCAGGAAAACCAATTGTCGTGGCTTGCATTCAGTACAACAGGATAGTATGAATCTATGAAGAACCACTCTGTAACATTCTCAAACAGATCCGCCATCAAACTCCAATTGCCAACCGGGACAACTATCTTTAGCACGAACATAAAGTAAAGAATCTCCATTCCCATGGATGTGCCATTAAGAAGATATCCTCCTATAGTTGGGTCGGGAATGTCGCTCGCATTTGTAAGTGGGTCTGGAATAGCTCCTGGAGCTGTAGTAACATTCTGATAGATATCGTCGTCAAAACTAAAGGACCCCATTTCATCCCAGATGTAGAAGTGGAAGAAGAATTGATCATCTTGTTGAACAATCCATTTCAAGTTCTGACTCGTCTGAGCTGTTGCTGGGGGTATAAGAAGCAATCCAACAAACAGAGTAATTGAAAGAGCACCTACCAGTTTCTTCAAGACTCTCTCCTCGGTCATTACACAATGCTGAGGTTTGATAAAAGTCATTCCACACGGACAGCATGTTTGGTTGGATCCTAGGAGATTATGGTCAGGTTGACTCTGACCCAAGGGTTTAACTATACGTTGAATTGTCGGGTAGCTGGATGTGACGTCAATGGATGTTTCGATGTCAATATGCTGTAGAGAGTTGAAGAAGCGTGATGTGGTTGATTCAAGTGGAAACAAGATCGGCCGAATAAATGACATGACTTTCACATTTGATGGGAAGCTCAAGCTGTCTCAGTTTATTCTTGGAGGGTCAGCTTGGGAAGAGTTTCTTGAGGATATTAGAGTTAGGCCTGATAGGGACCCTGTCTTCAACGGCTCCTTGATCGAAAGACTCGGCGATACAATTGAATTGAACACAAGTCGCAACGACTTGAAAACCACCATTGACGAGGACGCAATTCCCTCTGGCGAGATCAGATTGTCATCTCTCGAGAAAATGAACGTTATTGATGAAAATGGAGTCAATGTTGGAAAGGCTGTAGACATCGATTTCGACGTTAATGGGGATGTTTCATTGACTGTAGGTGGCGGGTTCTTTGAGGAAGCGCTTGAGAGAATCGGTCTAAAGGCAGACGTAGACATTCTCGTTCCTGGCACAGTGATTGACAGAATTGACAAGAATATTCATCTGAAAGTCGCCAAGAATGAACTCAGCACTACAATGGATAGGGCAATGAGAGCACCCGAAGTTAAGAAGGCTCGAGAAAACCATGAAGCCCACAAGGGTGTTGTCAAGGTAAAGCTATTCTTCAGACCCATGTAGGTTTTTGGCTGACCTTACCTGCGGCGCTTCTTGAGCATGCCTCTGTCCCTTGGAATAGGTGGATTCCAGACTGAAAACCAAGACTTTAACTAGTCATTTGAGAAAGGGTGCGGGTGTGGTTACCGTGGATGTATCACGATCACTCAACTGTAGGGAGTTGAAAGAGTGCGATGTCATTGATTCTGCTGGTGAGAAGATTGGCAAAATCGGTGATATGACTTTCACCTTTGACGGTGAGCTCAAGCTTTCTCAATTCATATTGGCAGGTTCTGCCTGGGAGGAGTTCCTTGAGTCTGTTGGCATTAGATCCGACATGGATCCCGTATTTGATGGTTCGCTCATTGAAAGACTTGGCGATCATATCAAGTTGAACACTAGCAAGAATAGCCTGAAGTCGACACTTGACAAGGGTGCAATTCCGAAAGGGGAGATTCGATTATCTACTCTTGAATCTATGGACATAATAGATGAGAATGGAGTCAAAGTTGGGCGAGCGATTGACATTGACTTTGATGTTGATGGAAGTGCCTCGCTTACTGTTGGCGGCGGTTTCTTTGAAGAAACTCTCGAGGCAATAGGATTCAAGTCAGATGTTGACATTATAGTACCAGGAACAACAATTAGCTCGATTAGCGACACTATTCAGCTAAGAGTTTCTAAGGACTCTCTTGGACTCACCATGGATGAGGCACTCAAGTCTCCAGAGGTTGTAGAGGCAAGAACGAAGTACCAAGACAGCAAATCTGTCATGAAAGTTAGGCTCTTTCACCCGCCAGTGTAGGCGCATTTCTGATTAGCGGCGCTTCATTGGTGTCTTTGAGAGATAGCTAGATTGAGGTAAATTGGCTAGGCATTCATGAAGCCGCAACGTGAAAGCCAGGAGGGTGAGCTTGGGTTTCGTCCACAAGCGACCAATTATCATCCTCAGCCTTTTGCGAGAATTCAAGTTCATTGAGTCTAGCAGCTATCTTCTCAAAGGGTTCTCCAATGTTTGATAGTAGTAATCTTTGATTTCGTAGCGCAATGATGAGATTATCGCTATAAGCAGAGGGTGCAAGAGAGTATAACCTCTCCAAACAGGCAACAGCTTCAGCTAGTACATCAGATGCTTCTGACTCTCTTTTGGTGCCAGCTAGCAAGACACCAAGGTTGTTGAGAGTCGTGGGAAGTCTATGCAGAAATAACTCTGGGGCCAAATCAGCGAGACGTCTTCGTATGATGAGAGCTTGCTGAATGTGTTCCTCAGCATCTTCTTCGTTTCCATTTCTCAGGAGCAATGTACCGAGATTGTGCAAGACTACGCCAGTAAGGTCACCAAGAAAGACTGCTTCTGGAGAAGCGTTGGATGCCTTCTTTGCCGTATCAAGTGCTTCCTTTAGAATATCTTCAGCTTCCGAAAATCTATCCATCCGACTGAGTAGAACTCCAGAGTTGCTCAGTGCCCAAGCCAGAAGATGTTGAAATCTACTTGGAAAATCAGTTGAGAGTTGCTTATAGAGGTCGAGTGACTCATCAATAGCATTCTTGGCTTCAGGATACCTTCCAAATTGCGTCAAGAGAACACCCAAGTCATTCAAAGTCCAAGCAACATATCGCGAAAAGACTTGTTGAGAATCTCTCATTGAAAGCCGAGAAACATTGAGAGCTTCGTGATAGATTCTCTCTGCTTCTTCTTGTTTTCCTGTTCTTGTCAGGACATATGCGAGTGAGTTGAGGAAGATTGCTATTGGGAAGAAATGCATTTCTGGATCTTGCCCGTAAGCTTCTTTGCATAATCTTGTAGCAGCCTCTATAGTTTCCTGTGCTTCCTCGTATTTGTCAGTCAATCTGAGGACTTCGGCCAGATTCCCGAGTGCTATGATTCGACTGAATGGATCTTTACTGAGTTCCAAACCTTCGTTCAAGCTTCTTTCAGCTTCTAACGCATACCCGAGTTTTAATCGAGTAGCGCCACGCATAGCAAGCATCCAGCTCATGGTTCTCTCACCCCATTGAACTCCATCAGGTGCCGAGTAATCGAAGGTTTCTATCACTTCATTTGTTAGCTTGATAGATTCCTGGAAGACATGTTCAGCTCCACGCAGATTTTGTAGGCTAAGAAGAACTAATCCTAGATTCATATAGAGACTAGTCATCCCTCCGTACCAATTGATTATCTTTTCGCTAGGATAATTCTGAATAGCGTTAATTCCCTCCCGCAGGATCTCCTCAGCCTCCGTTGAGCGATTTGTCCTCTCCAAGAACCATCCATACAAAGCATGCAACCCGCCTACACCCATCAAGTAAATGTCGACTTGCATTTCCTTGCCATGTACTCGAAGAAGCCCTTCAGCTTCTCTGAAGTAATGCTCAGCATCAGCTACCCTATTCATGCCGGCTAGACACCATGCTCTATAAATAGACACCTCAATTTGACCAGCTATCGAATCGATTCTAACTGCTTTGAGTAAATCTGGAACCCTTCTTGGTTTTCCCTGCCACATCAGA
Source organism: Promethearchaeota archaeon (assembly GCA_048937485.1). GTDB lineage: Archaea > Asgardarchaeota > Thorarchaeia > Thorarchaeales > Thorarchaeaceae > SMTZ1-83. The sequence goes on along the minus strand of JBHLND010000131.1, from coordinate 1,149 downwards.
AGTGAAGCAAAATCATCTAACAGGTTTATTGCGTCACTTTCTGAAACAAGAGCTTTAATTGATACGGCCAATCCCAACAGAGAGTCATTGGATTCTTCATTAGCCACTTTGACGAGTTTTGCTATGCAATCCTTTGTGATATCATTCAGTCTTTGACCCAATTCGGCCACAATCAATTCTCTAGCTAAATCATGGAACACCCAATTACCATCCTCGCTACCTCTGACAAAGGACAAACGAATCATCCTATCCCAATGATCTGTTCTCATATCAGGTGCTATAATTCCAAGTATTCTGCGATTGAAATATGGGAGTAGACCAGCCTTCTCAACCAACAGCAGTAAATCAGGACCTTCCCTGAACATTCTTCTCCAAGTCTTTAACCGAACTGCCTCAAGATTGTCCGCCCGAAGGCTTTCCAGTTCATTTAGTGTAAGGTTTTCAGACCGTGCAACGTCGGATATTGCGCAAATCACAAACGGATTTCCACCACTTACACTGGCAATTCTATCTTGAATCTGAGGGTCTTTAATTCTACATTCATCAAGGAGCTTGATGCAGCTATTCCTATCCAACTCTGTGAGTTCAGACTCCTCGATATCGAGCTTCTCGTAATTCCTAGAAGACAATATATGTCTGCTTGCCAAGACTCCAACGCAGTTTGACAATGAAGTCAAGAAAATTCGCCAGAGTTCGGCCTCCGTAATATCATTCCCACCATAATTCCAGTGAGCTTTCTCACTATCTACGTCTTCGAATTGGTCTATCAGGAAAAGTATCGGCTTCTCTCGTCGCTTACGGTTGTTCAGATCTTCCAGCAACGCATCAAGGTAAAGAAATTCTGCATGTCTTGGCTCCTTCCAGAGAATCTCTAGCAACCGCTGGACGTAGTCTTTGCCTAGACGTGTCTGCAGCCACTCACCCAGTCCACCATATTTACCTTTGAGTTTTGGACTCACCTTCGCCCCAATGGCACCAATTGCGCTACCTATGCTTGCCAGAGAGCCAATGAATGGTATAGCCATCACTACTTCTTTCGCCCACTCCCGGCCTTCTTGTCTTACGGGTTCAACACCTTCAACAAATCGCTGACGGATTTGCCATAATACATCAAATCGAGGGAAGTTCACTCCAAGCATTACTGCTCCT
>JBHLND010000130.1:0-7209 GCA_048937485.1 Promethearchaeota archaeon | reverse complement strand
ATCATGTTGCACCCTCAACCAAACCATCATAGATCAACACCTAAGAAGGATAACAAAGGAACTTATCTTTAAGGAGGAAAGCCATGAAATGCCTAAAAAAAACAGATGCACTATGGTTATTTATCGCGATTCTCTCGATAGTGATTGAGGGTCTTGTCGCTTGTCCACAAAGCAGGATATAGGCTGGCTTGTGCTTCGTCAGTATCTTGTCAAGGTCTCCAAGAGCTCTTGTGTAATCAAGTGGAAGAACCTCACCAACAATCTTGAACCCGTTTACTGTACGTCCGTTTAGCTTCCTAGCCAACTCTGCAGATGGATTAATTGAATACCCATCAAATGGCTCAAACCCTGTGACCAAAATCGAACCCATCTTAATCATCCCGTCAATGCAAACACTACAAACCAAAGGCCAAGAGCAATCTGGAACACGCCGATAGCAACATTGACCCAGTTAATCCCGCCTGCTGTGGCACGCTTTGCAGTTTCATCCGTTCCGATTGTCAAGAACGCACCAAATAGAAAATCTGTGGAAATATGTGTGAAATACAACAGTACTGCGGCAAGGAACACTGTTCCCACACCAACTTGAAGTTCTCCAATCAGCAGAGTCACAGTTGAGAGCCCTACACCAAACCACCATAGTAAGAAGTAAGGGCTCAGGATGCTGACGATTGCCCCTTGGGTTGTTGCCTCCAGAAGTGTCGATTTGCTGGTTTCAGATGACAAGGTTTCTCTCTCCTCGGCTTGTACGTGCCTATAGTCCTTAAGCGCCAAGAAACCGAAAATCACTATTACAACGCCTCCAAAGCCAACTAGAAGGCTGATAAGAAACGCATCGAGAGTAAGGGCATTGACACTGACAATTATGGCTGCTATTAGCCCGAGCTCAACAATTGCATGGCCTAGCATGGGCATGATCCCGTGAAGTTTTCCTCTCTTGCTCGCTTGCATGACACAGGCTGCGGATAATGGACCCGGTGCAAGAGCTCCTGTGAGTGAAAGAGCAAACCAAACTGCCAAGATCTCAAATACACCCATTGGAGAACCTCTCATTCTCTACTCTCAAATCAAAGAAAAACGTGGTGTTGTGCTGGATATTACCAAGGTATACTCCCCAATGTATCACCTGTATTACAATCGCTAAGAATTGGCTCTCTAGAAAGCCTTAAGTGAGCCAAGATGAGAGGTCGATTCGCTATCCTTCGGAGATGTGCCCAATCATTGAAACAGGTGCAAATAGTCGTTCCCTACGACAAGACCGAAGCGGTCTTTGATTTCCTTCTTGACGTTTTGAACATCAAGAACATCATCAAGCTAGATGCTGACAATGCTCATGTACTGCAATTCAGGATTCCAGATGATGCCGCTCCCGACACAATGGAGAAGCTAAAGTCCAGAGGCGTTGGCGTAGAGTATGGCTTCATCGATATCCTTGACCTGAAAGCGTCTCTCCCTCGTGAAACCGAAGAGGCCCGTGAGAGTCGAATGCAGCGTGAAGCCCAACTCGCAGTTGAGGAGATTTACGAGAATATAGTAGCGAGCAGTTCGCTTACCTTCGACTTCATCGCATTCACAATATTTGCGGCTGTGATGGCTGGGATAGGCCTTCTGCAAAACAACGTAACAATCATTGTTGCGTCTATGCTGCTCTCTCCTCTGATGGGGCCTATGCTAGCTGTTGCATTTGGCTATGTTGTAAATGATAGAAACCTATTCATCAAGGGAACGTTGAATGAGTTCATCTCTCTTGGCCTGTCCCTAGGTGTGGGTGCTGTCATGGGACTTTTGGTACTTGCTGCTGACCCTGTCAATGCATTCATGACAGGAGTACAGGAGGATGTGACAGCAGGAATATTTACAGAAATAACTCGTCGTGGGGGTTTCGGTCTTTTTGACTTCCTGGATGTGGGAGTTGCCGTCTTCTCCGGTGCTGCCGTGGCAGTTTCTGTGACGAAGGGCGATATGTCTTCTCTGGTAGGTGTTGCAATATCCGCGGCCTTGATGCCTCCAGCGGTGAATACCTCCCTAATGCTTGTGCTTGGTCTTGGCTCTGGAAATGCACTGGGAGTTGCTATTGGTGGTCGATCTCTGGCCTTATTGGCAATGAACATAATCTTGATTGACATATCGGCGATTATCATGTTCAGAATCAAGAAACTAACCGCATTGGCGGACCGGTCTGCAACATGGACTGCAGTTACGAAGTTCAATCAAACCCGCTCTGCAAGTCTCTATCATACCTCTATTGAGGAGCAATCCAAAGAGAAATCTGAGGAAAAGCCCGCGAAGTTCAAGCCAGCTGCTGAAAAGAGCCGAGACTCATCCAGTTCGTCAGATGGCTAGGGATTCATCCGATTCATTTTGATACTCCTTGGTAATACTCGAACTTAGAATGGTTACGAGGTTAACCCTTCTACAGTCAAGAGGTGCCTGAAGGGTGAAGGGACAGAAAAATAAATTGATCAAGGGACTTACAGAGCGTGATGTATTAATTTGGGAAGAGGAGAAGATGCGATTTCAGCGAAGGCAAGGAAGGAAAGTAACTGACTTGGACTTCTTTAGACACCTGTTGATGTATGCCTCTCGTCCTGTCATCTCCTCAAAGGATGGAGTATCTACTGGCTTTTTGACTGGTCAAGGTCCAATCTATGATAAGAGTGACACTTTGCTTGAGCGATATAGGACGCAAGGAAGTCAAGAATGAAGTGCTATTCCCTATCTTCCCTAATTAGCTCCATATGATGTGTGTCGACATGCTTCCCATTGATGTAGACCAATCCGTGTGCAGTGCCAATAAGTCTGAATCCGAGTTTTTCATAGACACGTATTGCACGTTCGTTGAAAGTATGAACACTTAATTCCAGTCGTCTTAAATTGAGGTGTTTCCAGCAGTACTCAATCAGAAGACCGAAGGCTTCTGATCCAAATCCTTTTCCCCAGTTCTCCTTTCTATGGATGACGATTCCTGTTCTTGCGGTTCTGGATATCCAATCGATATTATGAACACTTAGAGTGCCCAGGAATGCATTATCCTTGATTCTCTCGATAGCGAAAAAGAATGCTTGCATGTTCTTCCTTCGTGTTTCAACACTCTCCATCCACTCTGTCTGCTGAATTCTTGAATGTGGGATATAGGGCCCCAGAAAAGCCCTCATCTCAGGGTCATTCCAGCGTTTCATGATTTCATCTAGATGTTTTCCCTCCAAAGCAACTAGTCTTACGACCTTCCCTTCCATCATTCGGCTCACTTAGAGCATCCAACGTTTATATCGGAATTAAGCATGGTGGTTTCTGGCTTTAAATTGATGATTTCCCAATTAGCTGTAAAGGCGAGTTAGGAAATCTCTGAAATAGGGACAGAGGCTTCCCATCCAGAACAAGTTACCAAAGCACTCTTTCTTGAGCGATTTGCGCTCAACTCTGCATTCGAAGTTCTTCTCACCATCAAAGAAGATGCATAATTCACTTTCAGCGCTGTCATCTTGATAAATCCGTTTGCGAATCTTAGTCATCAATCCTGTATCTGTGGAGGTGGCTACTTCTTCGTAGTCTCCAAGGCCTTCCTTTATCCTCTTCACGAGGTCTGCGCCAGGTTCTTCTCCCATCGCCCATCTTGTTACAAGCTCACTGACATCTGCGTTGAATGCAGTAACTGGATATCCAATCTCTAGGGAAATCTCCTTCCCCCGATTATAGTGCTGCAGCGCTTTGCCAAAGTCTGAAGTCAAGAACCCAGCATCTCCTGCCAGAAACAGAGTAAGTGATAGCAGTTTCTTCATCCCTGCTCCTTCGGCGAGGTCAATACTCCGCTGGTAATATTCGGACGCCACTTGGATATTCCCTTTTCTTAGCTCAACATCACCCAGATTTGCAGTAGCAGTGGCCGTGCCGCGAACGTATTCGGCTTCTTGACTGATTTCTAAGGCCCTACGATTGTACATCTCCATTTGGTCAAGCTGGCCCAGTGTTCTATCTATCTCTCCAACATTTATCAGTGTAGCAGCTAGTCCAATCTGGTTATTCAGCTGCTGCTGAAGAACAAGTAGCTCTTCAAACTGGTCGCGGGCTTCTTGCAGGTGCCCAAGATCAAGATAGACTACGCCTCTGGCATTGCGCGCATCTGCAACCCCCTGTTGGTACCCCATTTGCTCAAACATTCTAAGCACTGTTGTGAGCATTGGAGTCGCACGTTCATATTCTCTGAGTTGAACGAGAACCCTCGCCCGGTAGAGCATGATGTCCGCCAAAGCAAGTTGATGATCGAGGTGTTTTGCCGTATCTTGAGCGGAATCTAAACGAATCATGGCTTCCTCTCTTGACTCAGCAAATCCCGTGATATATGCGTGAATAACCCTAGCTCGGAGAAGTGCAGCTTGAACGCGGCTTCGAACTTCTTGATTCTTTGCAGTTGCCTTGGTGACCTTCTCAATACTACTTGAGGCAACCTCGGCAGCGTGGTCAGTATATCCAAGATCAATGAGGATAGCCGCTAGCTGACCAGAAAGCTCCGAAAACACAACATAGTCCTTAGCTTGCCAAGTTTGGTTTGTTATATTTCTGAGGTTGTTTAGCCATCTCGGGTCTAGAGACTGACGACAATAGGCTGCTGCTGCATATCCCTTACAGGCTAAGTTGGATGTTCCGCGTGCAAGGACTTGGTTATATCCGTAGGCCCCTCTTAGGAAACATGCCTTGGCACACATGGCCAAGAAGGGTGCGCTTCTATTCTTCCACTGACCAGACCCAACATATTCCATCAGAATGTCTGTGAAGACCATGAACCTATCCTTACTTGATCTACCCTCGGAAGAATGCCTGCTAGATAGCTCCTCCAATTCATTTGGATACAGGTCCTTGGCATACATCCTGAATTCAGGAATAATGTGGTCATCAGTCAACGTATTTCAATCACCATTTTGCAAACATTGGTTCCCTTTAGACTTACCTCGAACCAACCTCGAATTCCACATCAAAAGTATTCTAAGAAAAGTCTTCGCTGTTTTTTGTCTCTGTGTCTAGAGGGGTGCACGGAGGCGTTGGTCCGGTGCCACTTTTCGAATCAGATCAATCAGGTCATACATGCTGAATGGTTTCTGAAGGAACGCTCGCGCTCCCGAGGCAAGCATCTTCTCACATTCTCCATCGACAAGTTCTGTCATGGCGATAATCGATATACCGGGGTCGATGTCAAGAAGATCCTCCACAATACGTATGTTGTCAGATTCTGATAGATCCAAATCCAGAAGCACAATATCAGGATTCATCTTTATGCATGTATCAAGGAGTTCCGTGGCGTTTGTTGTTTCAGCCAAGACATCAAGTCCTGCATCTTCAATTGCCATTTTGAGAAGAACTCTTAGAAAGGGAATATCGCCTGCAATGACAACACCCAACGATTCTCCTCCTGGCAAATGCGTTTACCTCCCTGAGGTCCATTCCTAGCTTGACTTGTAGGCGATATCCTAGTCCGACACCGCCTTTTCTACTAACTCGAGCATGTGCCTGATTGTGACGGGCTTGAGCCCGAAACTCACGGCCCCCCCGTTTAATGCTTGGTCCCTTACATTAGCATCTGCACTGATGAAGACTATTTTGGCCCTTGGCTCAAGATTGAGAATCTCCTCCATCGCTGCGAGGCCATCTTTGTTAGGCATGCGGTGATCAAGGATTATGACATCTGGCCTTGGGCTCATATCTGTGAACTTGCGAACTGCCTCCTCCCCGTCAAAGGCATCTGCAACGACTTGATGGCCCTTTATTGCAAAGACATCCTTGTAGAGTCTATGAAGGATAGCTTCATCGTCAATGATAAAGATGCTAACCAATTGATCATAGCCTCCGTCTTCTCTTTCAAGAGTCTCTTGCTTTAGTGGTTGGTTCACATCGAAACAATGCCAAAGCCACTATATCCTGTGATATGCACCCTGATGGAGTTATAAATGATATGTGACTGGGTTGCTTCCAGCTCAGGGTTGACAGACTTCTCATGAAACTCGGTTTAATCATTCATGTCCAGCAGTACTAGGAATTAGACATTGCACAAGTGGTTTCAACTCCATTTTTTGACGTTTCTCACTCTATATCCTTCTTTTTTCTGCATCCGAGTATCCCTCATACCCTGTCGATTTTTCGAAAGGTTTTGCCTCCCCTATTTAGTTATATATTATTAAAAGTATTTGCAAATAATGCCGCTGAATCTACAATAGGGAAATTTTGAAGGCAATACTATTGCATCTAACATACTAGCATACTACGGGTCTTCCTGGTACATTGAAGGATTACCACTTGTACCAGGCTCCACGATCAGCAGGCACGCACATTTGGAGTGTTCTTTCCGTATTCATTTTTTGAATACAGGGGCTGCCTCTGAATCAGCAGCTGCCTCAAATACATACTCAATTAGTGTGTACTGGTACCCTTTGGCGAGGATAAGCAGGGTTATTTGACTGGAATTCTCCTGCACAGAGTTCATGGCACGAAAAGTGGGTATATGAGAAACCTCGGTTTCCATTACAGAGTTTGGGAAACTGGTATTGAAGTACATTATATCAATAGAGTGTTTGAAATATTAATAAGATAATGAAATAATATGGATTCAGAGTAAGTGCCTTAAAACTGGTAAAATGGTACAAAATGTACCAACACTGCCTTCAATTTACACGGGCTTATTATTCAAATAGACATTTAAGCAATAACCCACACAAAAAGAAACCTGTCGAAAAATCGAAAGGCACGTGTACTGGGGTCTGAAAGGAGTTGCAGCGATGTATGAGGCCGGTTCTGGCCATCTTTCTAGATCTGGCTTTCCCAGGATGAGTAGTAATGATACAGTTACGTAGATGTTTTGCTTCCTCACAACACATTCCCCATAGTTCACTACGAGGAGCTGGGCTCCACTTAAGATAAGAATCAGATAGAGTCAGTGGGTATGATTAATCTCTGCATTCTGGTTATTCAGATTCAGTCTTCTTGGGTATTACAAGCCTCAATATATTACGGATTCGTAACGTTACCCGAGTAAACGTCTGTTCCAATGGTACATTACCGAGTAAATCTCCTCTCTGAAGGATTTGCGATTTAGCTGGCGTTCTCCTATCTCTCTCCTAGGGTGTACTATTCGGGGCGTACGTGTACTAATGCTGGAACTTAGAACAAGCGTGTACTGGGACTCACGAAGCACCCATCCGGGCTTGCTACCCTGGTCTGCAT
>JBHLND010000129.1:0-7217 GCA_048937485.1 Promethearchaeota archaeon | reverse complement strand
CTCAGGCAATCTGTAGGAGTTGGCTCAGAACTTAGTTCATCATAGAGTCGCCTTGCAGGAGCCAATTGCCTTGCGGGAGGCTTGAACCAGAGATAATGAAGTAGGCCTTCAATTCTTCTCAAGTAATGCTTATCACGCTGCTCTATATGGTTTGGCACTCGGTCTACAACAGCCTCTTTTGCCTTCGCAAATGAACTCCCCGAAAGTTCGATCCAAATCTTCTCAAGATCAATTACTGCTTTGGCATATCGGGCAAAACGAAAATCAAGAGCATCCTCAATATCTGCCACTCCAAGAACATCAATCTCTTTTGTAGTGAAGGAGAGGCCGCCTCCTGCAATTTTCCATAGTTGCGAGGCCAAACTCGAGAGAAATCCACGGGTTCTTGGGTCCTCAATTCTAAGCGCATGATCACCAGGCTGTGCAACTAGGTAACACTCATGAAGAACCTCGACTAAGCTTGAGTACTGTCTAAGGTCTATGGGAAACAGATCCATCACTCCATGCGCTGAGGTAGACCATCCCCGTATCTCTTCATTGTTCTTGTCAATTTCGATAATGACTCGTTCTTTATCGCCAAGATGGTCGAATTTGTCTGTGAAACCTTTACTATATGCTAGCATCGTGTAAACGACAAAGCGCATTTTGTTGGGGTCAAGACTTGGCATCCGAAGAACAAGTCCAACGGCGTCCAAGGGTTCACCTTCTGAAAGCCAAGAACCAGTAGCTTGATCCCACTCCCATCCATCTCCAAGCTCGTAAAAAACCTCTCTGAGGTCTCGTAGGTCTCGTGCCTCTCGGGCTTTCCGTAGGGTTTCCTTTTCCCATACCTCAAAGTCAGCCTGCAGTTTTAACATGCTCCTGCGTTCTAGTTCGAGCCATTGAGATTCAATCTTGAGTTTGACTTTCATTTGGCTACCACATCACAGGCAGACGTGTGGAAATCACTATCATCTAGCTAGTCAAGATGTCTTATGAATTACTGTGTTCTTTTCGTTTGTCAATTGGGGGAATTGGGCAAGGGGATTCTCGCCAAATTGCATATGGAAGCAATCGATGCCACAACCGTTTCAACTCCTTCAGCAGCAGCGGCGGTTCGTGTAAGGTATGTGGAGGGATTATGCAAAGAGATGTTGTTAGAAGGGTTGTGAAGGATAAAGCCCGAAGGCGTTTCACCTTGATTCCAGTTCAAGTTGACCACAATAGGCAACTTCTCCATTCCAGCCCTGATCTCCTCATTTGTGGAATCTCTAATCTCAATGCTTTCAACTCGGTCTGATGTCAAGCCAATCCAATAATAAACAGAAGTTCTGATTTCATTACCCGACTTAAGACTCACACCAGCGTCTGATAAGACCATCTTCTTCCTAGAAATCAGGAGACGCAGCTCAGCAATAATGTCAGCTCCTTCGAAGTATTTGAAAATCTCAGAGAGTCTTGCCATTATGTAATATCCAAGGTGCTCCAAGTCCTCATCGAAATTCTTCTTGGATCCGGTTTGAAATCCGTTGTGGTAGCAAAGGGCTGAGGCAATTCCCAAAGCAAATGCACCCAACATGCAAAACAGACGAAACGATTCAAATGCAACCACAAGTGCTGAAGATATGACTGACCAGGTGATGACAATAAACCAGGCTATGTCGATGATATCATCAGCAACCTTCTCACTAGTTCGAACCGAATTTGTGAAGCGCTCAAAGAGCTGTGAGATTGTACCAAGAGGCACATCAACTTCCACAGATTTCCATTCACCAATAAGGAGAGAAGGATCAATGATGGAAAGATAATCTCCGCTCTTTTGCCCGAGAATCTGTGATAATCTCGTTGCAGTAATTCCCACGGCTACTTGGAAGGATAGAAGAAGGAATGATGTGAAGGGAGTGTTTTCATAGGAGCACAACTCTCTTAGCAACAGAGCATAAGCAATGAGGAAGAGTATGGCTGCAATTGAAAATCCCAATTGTGACAATTGCATCCGAGATCTGTCAAGAATGAGATATTTGCCTCCCAGGTAGTCTATGTCACTCAAATTGCGAATCCCTCTGACCCTAGGAAATGATAGCTGGAAAGATTGACGCCCTAGTCGATGAAGAAGACATCACCTTGACTCTCAGTCGCTACGACTCTGATATGCATTCCATTCTCCAGTACATGTCCGGCATCTCTTACCTTTACTAGGCATATAGTTTCAGTTTCATAGGCTGATGCAGTGAACATGCCAATCTGTTCATCAAACTCAGAAACCGTTGCGGAAACCTCCTCAAGCAATTGATCAACCTCTGCCGGGTTTTGAGCGAAGAAAGACTCAAGGTCATCGCACAATACAGCAATCTGATCCGCCTTCCAATCCTTGTGAAGGTCCTCGGGTCTTTTTACTATGAACACGTATCCACTGAATTCCCCACTGACGCCTACAGATTCTCCTCTAAGAATCGGGAATAATTGGACACCAATCTCATTATCTTCCCCAGGCATGATATAGCACCACTATAATGCTCCACGTCTAGTGCTATATGTTCCTAGAAGCAGGCCTTTAACGTTTCGGAACAGAGTGGTGACCCATAATCTTCGATTGAATTAGATACGATTTCGATATACGCAGATACCTTCAATCTAATAACGAGCTTTCACATTGCTAGATATGGTGGTTCCAATGACCGTCTATGATTTTGAAGGAAGAATCCCAAAGATTGGAAAGACGAGCTATGTATCCCATTCCGCCTCAGTCATAGGCAAGGTGACTATTGGGGAAGAGTGCTATGTTGCGCCGGGAGCAGTCGTTAAGGGAGACTATGGTGAGATTCAAGTTGGTGACGGATGCAGCATTCAAGACAACGTGATAATTCATGCAAGACCAGGTGAGATCACCATCATTGGTAGCAATGTGACTCTTGGTCATGGATGCATTGTTCACAATGCAACTGTGAAGGATGAAGCAGTTGTGGGTATGGGAGCCATAGTTTCAGATTATGCCGTTGTTGGAGAATGGGCAATAATAGGAGAAGGAGCTGTTGTTAGGCAGAGCTTCGAAGTACCCAGTGAAAAGATAGCCGTGGGTGTTCCTGCAAAGGTGATAGGTGACGTCAAGGACCATCACAAGAAGGAACTAGCTGGATTCAAGTCAATCTATAGAGACCTCGCCAGAAGATATCCAACCGGACTTAAGAGAATCCAGGAGTGATATTGGAAAAGGAGGAGGAAGAGCTCTCCCTCCGTCCTAGACCATTGAAATTAGCCGGTCCCTGTTGAATCGTGTTATGGCTAGTAGGAAAGTAACGGACATGAATACAGCCGCAATGAGGACTGTTACAATATTGGTCAACCAGATTGTGTTCGCATCCAATCCGGATTCCATGAATGTCATGGGAACAAACATTGGAATGAATGCAATCAGAACGACGACTCCCGTAGTCTGATAAGCCTCATAGACTCGGCTGACCCTGCCGCTTATTAGAATCATGAAGGAAACAATTCCTATTATCATCAAGGGACCGCCAACAAAAACCAAGAACATACCTGCAAAGTCAGGAATGAGAAGCAAAGGACGGCCCAGAATTAGGAAAACAGCATTCTCAACAACAATGGAGATAATCGTCCCACCATAGAGGAGAATAGCGCTTGGAATCAGCGAACTCAGCATCTTTCCAACAAGCAGTTCCCTATCTGTGAGGGGAGTGGCTAATAGTGGCTCTAAGGTCCTCTGTTCACGCTCGCCTACTAGCGCATTAGCTGATATCATTGATGCTGGAATCATTCCAAACATCATCAGAAGAGAGGCAACAGTGGGGCCGATGAAAAGAATTAGCAGCTCATAATCCGGTCCCGGCGGCACAAATAGAACTGTTGCAAGAACAGTTAAAATTGCCATAATTGGGCCCATTGCGCCAAGACCAAGAAGCCCGTATTTCACGAAACGGACTGTCATGGCAGCTTTGAGATCAGCCTTGGCTACGATAATTGATTTGCTCAGGTTCATTTCTTGGCACCTCCCATCACTGTATCAAGATAGAGATCTTCGAGAGACGCCTCCTCTTCTGCAAATTCGATAAGCTTGATTCCAGCATCCAGCAATGCACGCATTAGCTTCGTGTTGTTTTCCATTGGATTATTGATGACCATCAGAAACGAGTCCACCTCAGTTTCGTATGACTCCACGAAATCATGGGACTTGATGATAGCCTCTGCGGGGCTCAAATCACCAACCACCCTTATTCTGTACTCCTGCTGAGCCTGAAGCTTCTCGCGCAACTCATGAGTTTTGCCTGATAGTATAATCTTGCCATTATCGATGATTGCGATTCTGTCACAAATGCGTTGAACCTCGGCGAGATTGTGGCTATTGATGAAGAATGTCTGCTTGTATTTCTGCGATAGACTCATGATAAGTTCTCTGACTCGTTTAGCTGCAATCGGGTCTAGGGCAGCAGTTGGTTCATCAAGAAGTAGAACTCTTGGATTATGTAAAATGGCTCTGCAGAGAGCGAGTCTTTGTCTATTGCCTGTTGAGAGCTCTCCAGCCTTGTCATCTCTGCGTTCCCAGAGCTCCATAAATTCGAGCAGTTCCTGTATGCGTTCAGGAATTTCTGATTCTTCAACGCCGTATAGTCGAGCAAAGTACTGCAGATTTTCATAGGCAGTCATTCCAGGATAGAGAGTATGATTACTTTCCTCCGGCATTACTCCCGTCACTTGCCGGACATCCACGGGCGACTCAAGAATGTCATAACCAGCAACTGACGCTGTACCTTCTACGGGCTTCAGTAAAGTACACAAGAGTCGAATAGTAGTGCTCTTTCCTGCTCCATTTGGACCAAGGAGACCGAAGATGGAACCCTCAGGAACCGCGAGGTCTATGTGGTCAACTGCCATAATCTCATCAAAATTCTTTGTAAGTCCAGATATCTTGACTTCTGCATTCGCTTCCAATTCAATCACAGCCCCAGAAGAGTAAGCTTGTCATGAAAATGACTCAACACTCCCTGACGCGATACTGCTGAACAGTCACGATATTAAGTCATCGGATAAGGTGATGATTTTTCAGCTAATCATCTTCTCAATTACTGCAGTAGATGTGTCTTTGATGCCTTCGATTTGGTGAATGCGATTGACAGTGATATCGTAGAGCGCCTCCAAGTCATCAACCTCAAGAAGAACAACAATGTCGTAAATTCCAGTCGTTACAGCAACCCTTGTTGCTTCGTCTATTATCTGTAGATGCTTAACGACGTGATCTGTTCGACCCATTTCAATCTCCATAAGGACATATGCCTGAACTTTCTTTGTCATAGTGATTTCTCCGTGATTGATTTTATCTGTAATCCTTTAACACAATAATAGTTTGAATGCTCTGCACTTGTGGAATGGCCTGTACCTTCTTCAATATGCCAGTTCTTGTTTTGGCCAGGCTTCGGCTCTTAATACTGAGTACATAGTCATAAGTCCCAGCCAAAGCAGCCGCACTTTCAACGCCCTTGACATCATAAAGCGCTGGAAGAATGTCACCAGTCAGAGGCTTGACCTTGATTACTACTAGTGCACGGACATCAGCCGCCTGCAATGCTATGACTCCGATCATCACAAGGAGTATTCCAAAAACCCTGAGAATGACCAAGTATGACTCTGCAGGCATGACTCCGAAGGCGCCTGGAATTAGAAGATTACCTATGAGCGTCATGGGAATCCCAAGTACAACTGATATCGAAGAAAGGGAGTTAACAATGGCCATGGAGCCGCGTCCCAGAGCCCTGGCATACATGACAATTGAAAGAAAGGCAGTACCTGATGAGCATACCATTAAGCCAAACAGGGGTCCAAAGCTGTCAAGCATCATCTGTAGGGAAGCAGAGTTGAATGAAGGTATGGCAAACACACTGAAAGAGATATTCAGAAAAAGAAGCGACCAAAGCCTCATGTTTAGTGAATCAACCCGGAGTCCAGGTTTAATCTCGTGGCGTTTTGTTTTCCGTTGGAAGTATGTGTAGAAAGCTGAGGAAATGTTCATTGGAACAAGCACAATAAGCAGTGTAGAGACATCAAATCCTCCGGGAGTCAAACCGACAAGAAGAACTCCAATCAGAATTGTAACTATGCTCTGCACCTCAATAATCGTGGGTGTATCCTTCTCCGCAATCAAGTCCCCAATGAGAAGATAGATGATTACTAGCTGACCATAGGGTAGAACATTCGCACCCACAGCTGCTCCAATGAGGTAGTAGTAGAAGTAAGTTGAAAGCCCTGCGAATGCTCCTGATGCCATCAAATAAAGGGTCGGAATTCTTGGAAGAAATCCAATCCTTCCGAAATCCGGGTCGAGACTGTCGCCCAAAGCACGTTTTTTTCCGTAATGCATCCTTCTCAAACTAAGAAATGCCACTAATAGGAAAGCCACCAAAAGACTGGTCCATTGAGAAATGAAACCGAAGATAATGGGGTCCATTGGAACAACATGAAGAGCTGCAACATCGAAAGCTACGGAAAGAGTCCTTATTACGCCTGAACCAAGAGCCAGTACATAGAAGATGGTGACCATTGAACGCCGGCCAACGGGCCTCTGACTGATGCTACTCAAACAATCCCCTCCAACGGCAAGAATGACTTGAAAGGCATCCTACAATGCCGCTATCATTCTATTCAGCTTCAGGAATGTCCTCGTCTGGAACTTCTTCCGCGGGCTTCGATTTGGGAGTTTCTTCAACGGCTTCAGCAGCATCGGCCGAAGACCTTCGTTTCCTCGGCTTCTTCTCATCAGTCACCGATCGTTGGGCAAGAATGAACTCATCGAAAGTGAGCCTTTTGCCAGCTTGCATCTTCTCAACTGCAGCATCAACGCGTTCCTGCTGATCTTCCCGCTGCTGGTCTCGTTTCTCTTTCTCCTCAACACCACGCTTCTCCGATTGGTACTTCCGGATCTTGCTGTAGATATCATCAATTTGTGTGCGAAGCTCTTTCAGCTTCGCTTCCCCTTCCTTGACTTTCTTGAGCTCCTCGACAAAGTTCTGATGAGCGGTATCGGCAGAACGCTTGAATTCCTCAAGCTGTGGGCGTATTCGTACAACCTCCTGATGATGAATCTGCGACTGCTCGGAAAGTTCGACTACCTTTTGATGAGCTTCTGAGGCTTCTTCTTTGAGTCTGCGTGCCAATCGTCTAAGCTCGCTGATTCTGTCTTGCTTTTCCTTTTCCTGACCTATCTTCACAAGCTTGGCTTCAATACCTGC
>JBHLND010000128.1:0-7224 GCA_048937485.1 Promethearchaeota archaeon | reverse complement strand
AAGCTGTAGACTATATCGCTCCGTATCTAGACGCAGCCTCTGTTAATTTGAAGGGAAGTGCAAACAAGGAGTTCATGCAGAAGTATATGGATGTTCCAAAGGTTGAGCCCATCTACAAGTCCCTGTTACGAATGAAGGAAAAGGGAATCTTCATCGAGATAACAAACCTGATCATACCGGAGATTGGCAACCATGTCGATAATACTCGAACACTTACAGCGTGGATTGCAGAGAATCTCGGACCCGGAACGCCTTTTCACATCTTGGCCTTCTCACCTACATTTAAGATCACACATCTGCCCCGGACTCCTGCAGCTATGATGGAGGCACACTTCAAAGCAGCGCGTGAAGCAGGTCTCTCTTACATCTATTCTGGGAACATCCCCGGTCTTGACACTGAAAACACCTACTGCCCATCTTGCGGATTCAAGGCAGTAGAACGTTTCTCAGTCTACCTGAAGAGCAACAATTTAAGCGCTGAAGGTAGATGCCCAAGGTGTGACTCTGATTTGAATATGGCTGGAGTGAAATGGATGGGCAAGGGCGGCCCTCGACTTGCCTTCTTCTGAGGTATTGACTGATGCTAGTAATGGATGTCACATGGAAGTTTCGGGATGATGACTCATATGAATCTGGAATATCAGTCTGGATGGAAGGTAATACGAACCCACAATTCATTCCACTGCCTCCGGGAACGGAACTTGCCTGGAGCTTTGCAGGACCAAGAAGATGTATAGGAATTCGTGAAACTACAGGTGCGGTTATTCCTTGTCCGGAAGGAGCCGGAGTACGGAAAGGAATGCAGAGATGCGGTCCCTGTGCTGCCATGGATTCAATGGATTCCTGTATCAGATGTTCAGGAAAGGAATGCAGGGCAACCGAAGAGCGGCTGGCTCAATGCAGGAGGACTGAGTACAGCATTTACGTAGTTGTTTTCAATGACAAGACGCTTAAGGTCGGGGTTTCTTCTAAGCGCCGCCTTAGGACAAGATGGATTGAACAGGGAGCTGATTTTGCAGGCGTTTTGCTTGACATAACTGGTGGAATGGCTGCTCGAAGAATGGAGGACACGCTAGGTCGTGTTCCAGGAGCTACAAAACAGGTCCGTGCTGAAAGAAAAGCAAAGCAACTTCTTGACAAACTTGACATTTCGGAAGCGGAGATTCTGGTACATGACTATATCTCTTCTCTGAAAACTGTGGATATCCCCACACCTGTGAAGCTTGAATCCCTTGAAGGCTACTATAGCTTGCATGATTTGGATAGCAAACCGACGCCATGGAAGAAACGCTCAATATCAGTGGACAAGCTGCAGCTAGCCGGAGAAGTTGTGGGGATGAAAGGGGCTCTCCTAGTCACTCGCAATGGCAGTGCTTTTACAGTGACTAATTTGAGGGACATCATTGGCTATGCTATTGACGAAACTCAGCCTATTAACACAGTGACTCAAAGCGGACTGCTGGATTATCTATGAATCCACATAAGGCATATCAGTGGTTTCGGTATCGTGAGGCAGGATGAATTTAGAAACGACGCCTGAGGACAAGGTCCGTTACCTGTCCCTCGTGCGCAGGGAAGGCGGTGAACCCATTGTTGGAATACCTTATCGAGAGATGAGTGTAGATCCTGACCTTGTGGCGAGTTTCGTTCTTGCAATCATAATATTTGAGAACCGCCAACTCAAGACCTTCACAAAGGAAGGCTACGTTGTTATAATTGAAGAAGGAAAACATGTTGTGGGTCTTCTAATTGTGGATAGAGTCGAGGAGGATGACTTGTATAGAAGTGCTCTTCGAGAAATCATTGAGCGATTCGAAGAGGAATACGATTCTCAACTGATCAGTTGGAAAGGCGACATCAGGCCTTTTCGCGATTTTGCACTTCGGATTCTTGAGGTTTATCCCTTCAAGAAACTGGATTGGGAGCTTGTGCCGCGACTATTGGCAAAACCTAGGGAAGCACTAGAGAAGAAAGCGCAAATTCCCTGGAGTGTTGGTGAAACAGATGCAAAGCTCTCGTCGATCATGGGATTCATCAATGGAAAGCGTTCACTGCTTGAAATTGCCGAGCAATCGGGGTACCCTGATTCCGAAGTAATGGCATTGGTGTCAATGCTTGACCGCTACGACCTGATTGCCATGACTCGAAAGCTAGAGGACACCAGTATCCTAGAAAAAATAATGGAGCCGCCTATGCGGCTTCTTGGAGTTTATGGTGAGCAACTAACAAAGCTCGTTGAGCAATGCGATGGTACAAAAACCCTGCAAGAAATCTGCGAGCTGCTGCCCTACAATATGGAAGCTGTAAAGACGGTTGCCCGGAATCTTATTGACGCGGGGGTGTTAGGATTTGTTGAATCCGTGTAAGTTTCAGCAAGTTGGCTCTCATCAAATTGCTCAACACCCGCACTTTCAGTTATTTGCCCTCTATGGAGTAAAGGCTTATTACAGGCATTCTTCGCTTCAAGTAGGTCCAAATCGAATGAGTTGCTTTCCAACAGAGGTAGGAGGTATGTCCTAGATGCCGATTGACGTATCAAAGGTCAGATACATTTCGCTAATCCGTATGGAGGGCGGCGAATCGGTTCTAAACATACCATATGCTGAGATGAGCGTGGACCCTGATTTAATCGCAGGATTTGTCACTGCTGTCATTATTTTTGCTAGAACTCCAATACGAACAATTCGAAAGGCTGCCTACGATATTTTGATTGAGGTTGGAGATACGGTACTCGTTCTTCTAGTTGTGGACCCTGTTCCTGATGAGGCTCCATATAGAGAGCGGCTGAATCGAATTCTCATGAAAGTCGAGGAGGAACATGGAAAGAAACTGAGGAACTTTGAGGGTGATGTTAGGGTATTTCGAGACTTCTCCCTTAACATCGTGAAAGAGTTTCCGTTCATGGAGATAGATCTGGACCTTGTTCCTTATAGGAGGAAAGGGGGTCAGGTTATTCGATATCGCGTAGGTGACGTCGATAAGAAGCTAGAAGCCGTTGAAGCATTCATTAATGGCAAGAGAACAGTGGCCGAGATTCTTGATTTAATAGGAATGAATGACGAAGAGGTTCTTGCGGCAATCTCAATTTTACGCAAGCATAATTGGATTGACTTCAAACGTAGGCTGACAGAGAGTGATATCCTTGTCGTAAAGGATTGCTCAGATGTAATGCTCGGTCGATTAAGGGCTCAATATGGTACTGCCCTAGACGAATTGCTCCAGGCGTTTGATGGCACCAAGAGCATTGATCAGGTCCTTCAAGTTCTCCCCTTGGATTCAAATGCCGCTTGGTTCTTGATCAACAAACTTGTCGAAATAGACTGCCTAGCTCAGCATTGAACTTGTCACAAGACGGTGTCATTTCCGGGAATTCCAACAACATCACTTCTGCATTGATGACAGTGCTTGAATTGCTGCAAGTACTCACCTGCAATAGCTCTTGCATGGATTAGCATCTTGGATTCCGGCTTCTTGAATGTCGCCATTCTTGCCCATGGAACGAGAGGCACTATATTTTGCAGAGAAACACCAAGCAAGTATAGCTTCTTTGATATTTCTTCCATCTCCTCAACGTTAACAGATGGGATTAAGATTGTATTCACTTTGACTCTAATTCCTGCCTTTACTGCTTGCTGTATTCCTGCTAGTTGCTTCTCAATGATCTTCTTGCCCATGGGCTCCCCAGTCAAGATTTGTCCATCTATTTTCGCCCACTCATATATTCTCTGAGCTGTCTTTGCATTTATCGTGCTTAATGAAACACTAATGGTTTCAACATTGTATCTGCGGAGCTCTTTCACTCGCTCGGCCAGCAGCACTCCATTGGTACTTACACACAGGCGAATGTTCGGAATCCGGTCGCTTACATAGTCAATCACTTCGAATGTTTCTTGATTTGCCAGCGGCTCGCCTGGCCCGGATATCCCAACTATCTTTAACCGCGGCCTCGCTCGGATTTCTTCTCTCAGTTTATTGATTGCCACATTTGGAGCCAGTACTGACGCAGCAGAGCCCGGCTTGGAGGAATGACAGCTGTTTCCCAAAGAATTGTCACAGAAGTAGCATTTAACATTGCATCTTCTAGCTACTGGTAGATGGATTCTCTCCCACAGATCTTTGCGACATTCTGCCCAACATGGATGATGACTAAAGGGATACTCCTGTGCACTCCCCGATTCCATCCCGTTTCTCACCGAAGGATTCTGGCTGCCTCTCTTGCAAGCTTTTTGGCATCATTGAAGATGAGTCCCAATTTGGCGTTATCCGGTGCAGTAACAGCTAGGAGATAACCCGAAATAACTGAGATTACGAGGGTAGTTCCCATAGTGCCTTGGACAATTACAGATTTCAACTCCCCTTGTCGAAGCTGCTGAACTGCTTGTTCTCCCGTTCCGTAAATGCTTGCCACTATCGCCGCGATAATAGCCTCGTCAGTTCCCGCATGAAAATGGCTTACTAAGGGACGTCCATCGTCTGAGAAAATGGCAGAGCCCAGGACCGGTGAATGATTCGACAAGTTCCTAAGCAGGTCCTTTAATTCTGCAGCGATGCTCAGCGCGCTGTTCTCCAAGGCTTATCTCCTCTAAGATTGGGGTTTCTGTATAGACACTGATACTAGGCACTGAGGCGATAAATAAAGGTTGGTAGTCTGCAGCGACTACGTCTAGCTAATCAATCTCACTGACGTTACGGTATCACTGTGGATTTTTCTTGCAGGAGTTTTCATGATACGTAGTATATTTTCCGCATGCACATTGAAGCCTACCTCTCTTAACATCTCCGCAAATTCTAGCCCAGTAGTAACTGCCAGTCCCTTGAGAGGCTTTCCGGACCTGCAGGAGTCAATTAGGTCTGTTGCGGAAATCAATCGGCATTTCAATTCGGAGTCCTCATGTTTCTCTAGGTGCGAAATCCCCTTCTTGGCAATCCCTCTATTCTCTCTCTGCTCTCCTGTGTAGGCTCTCCTCTTGGCAATCCTTCGAAGCCTTTCGAGTCCTCGTTCAATCAATTTTCCTGAGGTCAGATTTGCTCCATAGGTTTCTCGCACACTCTTTGTGGAAGAGGTCACCAACCAGGCTGTTCCATAGGCCTGCTGGTATCTCATGCCCTTCAGCACCTCCGACTCACTCAGAAGCGTGATGGACCTGTATCCTTTGTACTCCACCGATATTGTCCAGGTAGGGTTTTCGTGACTCACCATTAGATCCGGCGTAAGCCCCTCTCCTGTGGATGGAACGCTTGTAGTAACGTCCGGAAAAAGGTGCGTAACGTATGCGTTAAAGGCTTCATGGAAGATATTGTGCCTGAGATTCCGCGCTTCCTGTGGATGACGAAGCCCCGCTTCCTGGTAGAGCACAGGCATCTCCGCCTTCTGTCCAGTGCGTCTTTTTACTTCGCTCTTAGTAGTCAATCTTCCTCTTGCGTGATTATTCTGCACGAGACGAATTGCGGCGGTTCGTCCGAGAAGATGGAATGTTTCTTTGCCAAGATCCGCACTCTTGGGTACTTCTCCTCTATCACGCCGTCTCTGAGCTTCTTTTTCAGCCCAGTTCACTACCTGTTGAGCATCTTGTCCAAGCAGGTTAAAGATTGATATCAGTTTGTCATGGAGATTATATCTCTTCACGTGCTTCCTCAATTGAGTTCCATAGCTAATCTTCTTTGCCAAATCATCCACTCACTATGCATTTGCAGCTTCTCAAAGAACCTCGTGAATCCTACAGGATTTCTTTGGTCAGCTTTGCCTCTTGGGTTTCCTCATCATACGAGATAAGATCTGCATTTCTTAGGTCATGCAATGCTTTAATCACATGTGCCGACATAATTCCGGTGCTCGCTTCGATATTCTTTCTTGTGATAGCGGCCTTTGTGTTATGCAGAGTGTACAGAACTCGCGCATGAGGCTTTCCACCAAAGATGTTCTCGATAAGCATAATGTAAATGGCGAGCAAGTCACTGACATCGACCTTCTCCTGAAGCTTCTCCTTCTCAGCAGACACCTCTCGATAGAGGTCTGATACTCTCTCCAACTTTGAGTTAATCTCATCCATTTCTGCCTTAAGCTCATCCCTTTCTCGGGTGAGCTCCTGGATGTGTTCTTCCTTGGATGTGTCGCTCTTGGCCGCATCCAATTCTTGGGCTGCAATGGCCAGCTCCTCCTTGCTCTTGTCCAGCTCTGCCTTCACTGATTCAATTTCACTTTCAGCTTTCTCAGCTCTTTCCTCAGCAGCCCATGCTTTCTCTTCAGCTTCGCGTTTTTCTGCTCTAAGCTCCTCGGATTCCTTATCGAGACCGTCGAATTTTTCCTGAAGGCGTTCTTGCTCTTCAAGTAGCGTTTCGAGAGACTCGCGCAAGTTGTCGGCTTGCTCCAATAGTTTGTGCCTTTCTTCGGACATGACAACTTCCCAATGAAATGGCAGGAATGATTTTCTTATATGAGTTTCACGTCGAAGCTCCTTGCCTTATCCTTAATGTAGGTCATGTACAGCTTCTTTAGCTTGCTCAAGGGAAGTCCGAACGCTTTGAATGCCTCAAGCTCTCCTTTCTTCTTCTTTCTTAGCATCAGTTCATTCTCGCGCTTGAGTTTAGTATCTTCGCTTATTGCCGGTATATTGCGGTTTTGCTGTGCACACTTAATATCTGATCTCGTCATGCTTTCAAGCGAGTGTTCAATCTCTGCAAGCGCCCCATTATTCTTCCAGAAATCGTCTGTTGTTAGCCCCATTAGATTGGCTTCAGGTGTAGCCAAGCCTCTAATGTTGGCAAGCTCGATGGAGTTGCTCTTTATCGTGCTATAGATTCTTAGAGACCAAGGTGACATATCCACAAGCACAAGAACTGGAACTTCGTTATCCCCCAGTTTCCTAATCCAAGCCCGCATGTTACGTCCAGGCTGTCCGAACAGCGCTCCAACACCGAGTCGAAGTTCTTCAGGTATACCAAGTTCAATGAGATTCCGTGCCATAGCCTCCTTCTCAACAAGGATTGCCGCGTCGATGTTCATTTCGTGAATTGACACATCAAATGGTCTGGATGAAATAAACCACCCATATTCCCCAGCATTGGAGCAATTGATTTTCTTCTTTGAAAGATCAGTGAGTGTAACGTCTCCGTAGAACGTGCCCTTTGGAGAGCTCACTACACCAAACTCCTCCCTGGGTATTGATGATGCATAGGCCCAGCTCCACCGCGTAGTAAGGCGGGGTCAGTATGGGCTGCATGGTC
>JBHLND010000127.1:0-7259 GCA_048937485.1 Promethearchaeota archaeon | reverse complement strand
CCGCAACAATCAGGAGCCTGCTTTCTAATTCCAAGTTCTTCTGCCGGAGAGTCATGTCTGCCTCATAGGATTCACCCGACAATAGATCCAGCATCTCGGTCTTCTGTTCCAGAGCAGACAGAACGCCTGTTATGTACCTGCGCAGGTCATCCGATGGCTGGTTTCTTGCGAACTGAGCGAGCGACTCCTCAGGAGCGATTCCTTTGTCAACTTCTTTCATGATGTCTTGAAAGGCTTTTGAGAGATAGGGATGGTTAGATTGCGCGACCATCTCCACCGCATCGAAAATCGTACCTCCCGATTGAAAAACCAAGATGAATTGCTCAAATACCAAATCCGCCTCTTCTGATAGTGAAAGCTTGTACCCATTCATTACTGACACAGGATATGAGAGGACAAGGAAGTAGACAACAAGAGCAGCAAGCAACGAAACTGGCAAAATAATAGCAAGACTGATGCCCATGTACGTCAGTAGCAGAGTCAGAGTGATGAGAGTGGTTAGCGAGCAAAGATAGGAGGCGGCTGCAATTCCGTGTACCGTGAGTGTCATTAAGGGAGCAAGAAAGGCGACAGCAATCTTTAGCTCACGATCTTCCTTCCGAGCTCCGAGCTGCTTGATGAGAGGCACCTTGGAACTGATGCGGCATAATCGTTCGTAGAACACTTTCCTATCCTCTTATTTTCAGGCAGGTGATTCATCTCTTAAATTGCCCGTTGGCTGTCATTAGCGGTCTGTGTTACTCGACGAAATCAGTCACGAGTGTCTGTGATGTAAACTCCCTGTAGATTCTGCTAACGTTCAGCCATCTTTCTACGGGACTCTTTAGCCATCTGTCAACCTCATTAATCGCTTCCGCTAATGAGGTGAATCTACGGGGAGGAAGTGAAAGGGCTCTCTGTGCGATTTCCCTGAATCTCCATACTCCAAGGGGCACCCAGATTGTGGGGTCAGTTTCCATGAAAACAATGACGCCAGCCTGCTTGCGTATCTTTGTGAGATGATTCAGTGCGGGCAACCTTGTTGCATAGTATGCACCTACAACAGACTGGGCATAATCCTTTCTTCCGCGGAACCATTCATGATCAGTTATCACTGGGGGATTAGGTCCGCTTAACCAGGATTCCAGACCCTCAAACTGCCAAGCACTAGGCAAGAACAGCAATACAACAGTGTTACCAAGTGCATAGTCAGCGTAAACATGGTAGTCGTTAATCCATGGTAATCGAAGAACCTGCTTGTGTAGCTCCTTTCCGATTATATCGTCAATTGCTGTGATGCTCCATTTGGTTGGCACCAGTCTTCTTGTTTTCTGTACTCCGAGCAGACCAATTGAGAGGAGTCTGGTCATGTGTGGCTGTCGAATTCCATCTTGGAAGAGCTCCATTATTCCTCCTACTGCTTTCAAATCAGTATCAGATGTAACTCTATCAACGACCCTTGGCACCCGAGGATTGTCATCCAGCACAAAGAGCTCTAATGGTGCTGATGGTCCCAGAGGAAGGGTAGTTTCAGAAAGCACGGTGTTGAATCTGGGTCTCTTAAGAAGTGTTGCTTCAGAGTCTGTAGGAGATTCAGAGAGGGCTAGTGTCTGAGTTTCGTGAAGCAGTCTTGGAGGATCAGAAGCAGAAGCCACTTGAATGGGCTTCTTCGTGCGTACGAGACTAAAACGCAATGCTAGAATCTCATCCATCGGCTTTGCAAGCCATAGGTCTGGCCGCTCCATTATTGCAGCCTCTTCTCCATAAATCGGTGGGAGGAGTGGACCAGCAAGCACCTTGGGATAGCCCTGTTCTCCAACAAAGACAGAAGGGGGAGACGAACCGGCAAGACTCAAACTAGGAGTGGCGGCTTCAATGTTTGATAGAGCCTTGGCTTTCATGAGGATCGGACACGGATTGATTCCACATAGATGGCGATGACTCATGCATCTAGAGCATACTCTCTCATCGTATGACAGACGCTTCTCGCCTTGAGTATTCGAGAGTTTCAACTGAGCCATCATCAGACTATCCTTGCAACCACTTTGAATAGTGAATTCCCTGACCTCTTAGTTCATTCTTGCGCATATAGACCTCATGGAGAGGACACCGAAACTATATCTGCAGAACTGAGAAGCTCTGGTCAATGAGCACCCGACGAGAAAAGATTCGAGATATTCTGGAGGAGGCTGAGCATCCGCTAACTGCCCAGGATTTGTGTGATATTCTTGGTCTAAAGAATAGATCTCTCATCTATGAAGACATTGAACACATTGCACAATCAGTAAGAGCAGATGGTTTTGAATTGCTATTAAGGCCGGCAAGCTGTGGAAAGTGCAATTACATATTCTCGGACCGTAGGGCTGCCAAGAGACCTTCAAAATGCCCAAAATGCCGTTCTCAGTGGATAGTGTCACCAGGCTACCTAATCCGAAGGAGAGAATGAATTACAAATCATCCTCGAATTTATGAACCCCTTTGAGTCCAGCACCTTCACGCTTAATGCTTGTTACTCGCGACACGACAAAATCAGACAAGCCAAAATCCGCCTCTTCGACGTATCCATGGATTATAACTGGCATGCCAACCCTAGGAAGAAATCTGCACCGATCCATCGTTGTAGAGGAGATCCGAACGTCGTAGGTCTTACCTGTTGATTCGTCTTGAACCACAATAGTTGTTGACCCATACCATCGACGAGCACTCACTCTTGTTGTTGTGCTGCGGCCTACTTCGCGGATAATCCCTCTAACAACTGTCACGCTTCATCAACCTCCCAATGAGTTGCTATGGTTCCATATCTTCCACCGCCGCCAGGGATGTATTCGACATTTCCTTTACGATAGACTGACAGCATTTGAGAGAGAGTTCTGTCAATCTTCGCAATCTCCGCAATGGGCGTATCCGAGAGGATTGTCGCTTCAGGACCGAATCTCGATCGCAGGACGCTGTAAAGCTCGTTAAGCCGTTTTGATGATTTAGATTTGATGCCTAGCGCCGTGGCCAATAGGTCGAGCAATGGGGGAACATGTAGATATGGAGGCCTGTGACTAGGAGATTTGCTTCTGCCCTCACCAATCATCATTGCCCGGTCTCGAACGCCCAGTCGAAGCTTCTTGCCATCAGCAGGGCAAAAGACCTTTCGACGATGAATAGCCTGAAGAAGACGTTGTCTTTCCTCCAAATCCTTGACAGAGATGTAGATATTCAGGTCATCAAAATCCGGAGCGGCCTCACCATCCCTGACTACCAAAGTCCTTCTGCACGATGAGCAAAAGGAAAGGAAGTACTTCCCTAGTCTTGGATCAAAACCAACATTCAGTAGTGGCTTTCGTCCCTTTTCACGTAGGATAGCAAGTCGAAGCTCTTCAAAGGAAGGCGATTCCATTTCAAGGGTTACAAACTCTCTGCCAAGTTTATCTGGATATGGGGAATGAGCATCACTGGAGGTTATGTAGGTTAGCGGCCTTAGCTCGGGAATATAGTCTGCAATCTCAGAATCAGCTGAGAGACCTAGCTCTATGAAGTGTATGTGTGAGATTTCAGAACCATAGCATTCCTTCAAACTACTGTATTTGCCTTCTCTGAAGATAGCTCGAAACGGAGTGAAAGCATGAGCAGGTCCTATCATTCCTCCATTGTCTCTCACGATACCAGCAAGAATTTCAGCCTGAGTATTGACTCTTGGGCGCCCGCCCCATTCATGATCTAAATTCGGGGAGAATGCCTTCAAATCACGCCTAAGAGTCTTCACCGATTCCAAAGTAGGTAACAATGCAATATGATGAATGGATTCGCCATCCTCAATCTCAACAGTTGGCACGAAATGAACTGAGTTGTAGGACAACAAGCCATTCTTATTCACCAAGGTCGTCCTAAGGTGATTCAACCAATCGGGTTGTGTAGCATCGCCGGTCCCAATTAGATGAAGCCCTTTTTGCTTTGCTCCAACGGCGAGCTGCGGGACTGTCATTAACTTGCTTACGCCGATTGAGTGCAAAGAATGAATGTGCAGGTCAGCATTGACTGCTGGCAATGAAGGCATCCTCAGATATTTATAATCACTTTTGTAGTGGCGGGCTGCTCCGCATACTCAAAAGCCTTAGTTCCGTCTTCTAGCTTGAATTCTTTTGTTACAAGACGTTCGACTTCGATTCGCCCTTTGGATAGCATATCAATTGCTTTCCCAAATGGGCCATTACTTGTGCCGTAGATTGAGACTTCTCGCTGCACAAGAGAGGTCGGATAAATTTCCACTGGCTTACCATGCATGCTTTTGATTGCTATGGCACCGTTACTTCTTACGACTTCAAGTGCCATTTTAAGGCCTTCAGGATTCCCGGTGGCTTCAATGACTAGACGAGGGCCCACACCTGAAGTTGCATCAAGAACCGCTCTCTTCCAATCTTTGTCATTTGTGTTTATCGTGTTCTTCAAACCCAATTGCCTCGCAAGTCCAAGCTGCCAACGGTTATGCCCAACTACAATTGTTTCTGCCCCCGATGCATCATACACCTGTGCTACAAGCAATCCCAGCTTTCCGCTACCAATGACAAGCACTGTTTCATCGAGTTCTGCGGGCATCTTTTCAACGGTCTGCAAGGCAGAAGCCAGCGGTTCTACAAAGGTTCCAGAAACCTCGTCAACTCCAATTGGTAATGCATGGACAATCTCAGCTGGAACACTAAGGTATTCCGAAAGACCTCCGTCAGTTGTAACCCCCAACACCTCGTTCTCATTGCAGTGTCTACGCTTGGCATGTCGGCAATACCAGCACCGATTGCAGGGGATGTGAGTTTCCGTGGTTACAAGAGTGTCCGGCTCTATGTCAGGAACCGAACTCTCGTGAATGACTCCTGTGATTTCATGACCAAGTACGATGGGCAGGTCAACTTCATATTCGCCCCTCCAAATTGCTAGGTCTGTTCCACATATACCCACAGACCGCACTTCAATTCTAACATCGCCAGGCATCACTGGAGGCATTGGTGTATCAGCAATCTGAAGCCCATCGTTAGTCAGGATAAGTGACTGCATCTCTCTTAATCCTCGGCTGAATAACTGAAATTGTCTTCCTGTGGATAAACCCTTCGATACGAGGCCGTGTATATGCGGCGCTATGAAGGATTACTTATGTGCATTAGAGTAATGAAACTTCAGAGTGAAAAGACAGTGACTCCCTCAATGCTATACACCAGGCGACTCATGAGAAAGGAGCTTGACATTTGGCTTCACCTAGGACAAAGACCAACAGAAAAGGAAGCTCATTATGCCAAGGAATTCCTTAATCTCCCCGACAGCATGTTCTTTCTTGCAACCATTGATGATGAGCCTATTGGTGGCACCGCCATATACCGTGACCGAACACGACTAGCAATGGCACTCGTTGCTACAAGGATTGAAAAGGAGTTCAGGGAAAACACACCATTTCAGCTCTTCAAGGCATCCCTTCCGTTTTTCAAGACACTTGCCATTCGAGATGTGGACGCGCTTGTAGGAGAGTCGCAGGACAGAGATGCAGTTCCATTTCCGCTCAGCTGCAAGCTACAGAATTGGGCGAAGCCAGCATTGGAGAAGATGGGATTTGAAGAGGTGGCGAGAGCTGCTGAGGCAGACCTTCACGGAGGGCAGGATATTAAATTTCAAACCTCTGCTAGACTGGATGAGCAACCAGATTTTGGAAGAGCCCGTGAACTGCTTTGGAATCAACGAAACGAAATAGGACTCAGTTGCTCACAGCAGTGGCTCGCATTTGATCTAGCATTCGCAAGGGGAACTCTGAAGACATTCACATATCACAATGAGATCTGCATGGCGCTAGGAATTGAAAGACTCGGCCATTGGAATGTAATCACCTTCTTTGTTGCAAACCCCGAAGTTCTATCTCCACTAATGACTGCCGAATTGATTCTTCATCACTTTGCAGAAGAGCGTATAACTTTCAGTCTGGTGGGTGAGAAGCAAAGTGAGATTGTAGAAACCGCAAGCAGTCTCAATAATTCGATTCTAAGTATGAATCAACTGATTCTTCTTAGAAAATTGCTCTGAATAAGCTGACTAGGGAGGAGATCAACGGGCTTGTAGGAAATCCTTTTGTGATGGAAACTAGTTCCTGAGGAAGTGTTGACATGACAAGCCTGAAGATAGCAAAGCACGGAGGAGGCCTCTCTCTCGAGTATGGTCACGTTAAGTTGGGCCTGGACACAGGACTGAATAGAGAAACCACACTCCTTTCTCACTCCCACGCTGATCACCTTTCAGGCATTCAAAGAGCATACAGAGTAATCTCAACCGAAGGAACTATTGAAACATTATACGCAAGAGGATACAAAATCAACGCAAAAACAGAGCTGATTGATATTGGTGAATCAATTGGCCAACTAGGCGTGAAGATTACTGCTCTCAATGCAGGACATGTTCTAGGTTCCACAATGTTCTTTCTAGAGTTTGATGATGACCTTACTGTGCTTTACACTGGTGACTTCAATGCTGTGGATAGCCTTGTACATAGCGCAGCCAAGCCGGTTCGGGCTGATGTATTGATTACTGAAGCAACCTACGGCACTCCAAGTTGGGTGTTTCCCGATCGTAGAGCGATTTACAGTGAGGTTCTGTCCAAAGCAGAGGAAGTGATCCAGACAGGACGGATTCCTGTATTTCAAGCCTATTCTCTTGGAAAAGCCCAAGAAGCAATCGCCCTTCTTCATAGTGGAGGATTCAATGTGGTATCCGGTAATCACAAGATAGACTCAGTATGTAAGGTCTACAGGAAACATGGAGTCGACCTGCGACACTTGTCGCTTAGTTCTAAAGGAGCCCTAGAAATGCTAAAGGAAGGCTGCGCGATAGTGTGCTCTTCGCCTCGCCACATGATGAAGAATATGCAGAACGAATTAGGCCATTCCTATGCACGAAAGATTGAGCCCAGATTGGAGCATTTTTCCTTGTCTGGCTGGACATTAGGAGAAACGGGGAAGAGAGGGTTTCCTCTTAGTGCACACTCTGATTTTCCAGGCCTCATAGATTTTGCAAAGAAAGTAAATCCTCGAATGGCGTATGCTTTCACGAAGAATGCGATGGTGTTCTCAACACATCTAACTGAAGAAGGACTTAATTCAGTGCCCTTGGAGTAGGTGAAGCAAATGGAGGAGTTCATGTCAGAAATGGTTGAACCAGTTCATGCCGAGTCGTTCTTCTCAGTATCGAAAACTGGTGAGATTCATGAGAGGATTGGCTACTGCTTCTATCTAGCTGCATTTCAAGCTGAAAACCAACGAGCA
>JBHLND010000126.1:0-7270 GCA_048937485.1 Promethearchaeota archaeon | reverse complement strand
TGTATGTCCATCCTACAAGTCCCGGATCAGGACCACTGTATCTTTTCAAGGACTATGTGCCAATGGTTTCTATAGGAGTTAGTGACTTCGACTCAAAGGGCCATTCTCCCAACGAGAGCATCAGGATTGAGAACTTCAAGAAGGGGATGAAGCGCCTGGTTCATGTTATAGATGAAATGGGGCGGTGGTAGGCGTGGTTTTCCTCATGCCGTCTGCTTGAACTACTGACCTAGGGAAGCGGAGGTGAGATTGTCACATCCTTTTCCCATTCGACTTCGTATCCGTAGTTGACTTCTATCTTTTCCTGAGGTTCAAGCTTGAGTTCCCATTCAATTACACCCAGCTCCATCTTCTTGTAGGGTATCTTGGGTGTGGACAATTCCACCTTGATTTTCGGCGAATTGGAATGTGGAATCCGATCTACAACCCGAATGTCTAGTGCCCTCTTGGCAAAGCTTGTGATCTCAAGCCTGTACTTGTAACCTCTTCTTCTCTTTCCGCCAACAAGCCCCGCTTTTTCGGTATCTTTCTCTGCCAGTTTCTTCTCAGCTTTGACATCATACGCTGTTCTTGTTCCAAGGCGGAATTTCTCCCTGGGGGCAATTAGGTTCACATTTGTTTCGCCCAGAAAATCACCTGAAGCAAAAACCTTCACGCTCCCAGGAAGCATTACCGAATCCCCATTGGTAATTTCATCTTGTGCAACTGCTTCTGGCATTGCATAAGCATTCCAGTAGTACAAGCGCCTTGAAGCGAAGGACTCCTCTGTCAACGTAATGGGCTGCGCTTCTTCCCCAGAGGTGAGAGTGATTTGGCCAGGCACTTCATAAATAACAGTGCCACTAAGGGACTCCGATGCTGTTGCATATGCCTGCTCCATTACGGGCTCAGGCTCAAAGAAACCCTCCATTTCAGCCAGCTCTTCGACTTCATCATCTAGGTCATACGCCTTTTCCTTCCTGAGATCAATGCCTCCTCCGACCATTCCGAAAGATGCCGTCGTCGCCACGGGTGCCATAACGTCAACATAATACGGATTGGCCTCTACTGCTTCTACCGGACGGGCTGAGGCTGTTGAAACAGTCAGTCCCACTTCTTTCCAATCTTCAAGCGTTTGATTGTAGACCATTGCGATTCTCTTTACAGATGTGCTCTCATCTCCAATGTCAATGTCATAAGTCGGTGACCATCCTGCTCCTCCGAGCTGATAGGTGACATCAAGATGTACTTCCGTTTCTTCTTTCACATCAAGCAGAACTTTCACGACTGTGGTGACCTCGACCTTTCTCTCTCCCTGGACTCTATTGATATTGCTCTGAACCGCTTGAATTTCGGAGTTCAACTCATCAATTTCCTCCTGCAATGCTCGCAGTTTCCTTTTGGCATCCTTAGCAATCTTAGCTGATGTCTTGTCCATCTCATCAAGCTGGCCGAGTGATGACTCACCAGCCGCAAACCACTTGCCGAACTCCCCTGAGAATTGTCCAAGAATTGAAGTCAGATTGGCAAATCGTGATTGCTGGTACTCTATCTTGTCGCTAATCTCTCCACGTTTCTTTTCCAAGCTTTCTCGCTGCGCAATTAACTCCTTAAGCGAACCCTTTGGTTCGAACGTTTTTGTCTTGCTTGATACATCTATCCCTTTCAGAGCAGCCGCTCCTGTTCCTTTTACTCGGAAGCTATCTTGCTGCGCGTACTGAGTGATTCCCCCAACGACTAGAATATGTTCCCCAGGTGATAGTTTCTTTGTCCCAGCTCGAGTTACGCGAGCTCCATCTCTAAATACGGTAACGTTAGAAATCTTGGTGTGTATTTCTACAGTCATTTGCGATTCCTCCTATGGAAGAGGTGGAGAAATTGTAATATTCCGATCCCACTGCACTTCATACTCGTAGACAATCTCCTTCTTGCTCTTTGGTTCCATTTCAATCAACCACTCCATCACGCCAAGTTCCTGTTTCTCTAAACCAAGTTTCTCCCAGTCTATCTTTACCTCAATGGATGGGTTCAGACTATGAGGTACTCTGTCAACGACTCTCACTTTCAAGGGTCTCTTCGAGAAGCTCTCAATCTCTAGTCGGTATTTGTATGACCTGCGAAGATTAGCGCGCGTGATTCCTGCCTTTTCTGCCTCTCGTTCCACGAGCTTCTTAGTCGCTTTTACATCGTATGCCGTTCTTGTGCCGAGCCTGAATTCCTCTCTCGGCGATACGAGACTTAATACTGTCTTTCCGATGAAATCTCCATCAGCGTATACAGAAGCCCTTCCTGGCAACAATACTGTATCTGCATTAGTGATCTCATCCTGAGCGACAACCTCTGCCATGCCATCAGCACACCAATAGTGAATTGTCTTTGACTCAAAGTCTTCTTCAATCAGTGTAACTGGATGTTGTTCGTTGTCAAATGGAATCGTAACTGGCTTGGGCAGTTCGTAGATCGAGATCCCTGAAACCGATTCTGTTGCCTCTGCGAATTCCTCAATAATCTCTGGAGGAGGTGCTGGCACCGGAGGTGGTCCTCCTGGCGCAGCCGCCATTGGTTTCGCAGGTGCACGTTCCACCTCTGCCATTCTCATGCGGTCTCTTCTACCGCTTTTCTTTGGTCTTGGCCTGTACTCCGAGATGAAGAATGGTGCACCTTCAATAGCTGTTACTGGTTGAGCAGTTGCAGTGGATATTATCAGACCTACTTCATTCCAGTCCTCTTTTGTCTGATTGCCGACCATTGCGATTCTTCGTACTATTGCTTTGCCAGGATTGAGGTCAATATCGTAGGTTGGAATCCAGCTAGCACTGCTTACTTGATATGTGACATCAAGCTCCACATTCGCCTTCTGTTTGGCCTCTATTGTGACTTCTACTTCATAGTGGGTTTCGGTTCTCGTTTGTGCCTGAATAATTCCAATGTTTTGACGAATAACTTGAAGCTGTTTCTCAATTTCCTTTCGCTGCTCAATAAGGTCACGAAGCTTGCTTTTGGCAGACACATGCATTTTCTCAGCTTTTCCATCAAGCTCTGATAGTTGACTCATTGTAGCTTCATTTGCGGCAAAGAGCATTCCAAAATGACCCGAGAAATCAGCCAATACACCCCCAAGTGTTTCAAGCTTCTTCTGCTCAACTTCGATATCGTCAGAGATGCTTCTGTGTTCTCTCTCAAGCTTTTTCAAATCCTCATAAAGGGGCTTCAAGTCTTCCGTCGGTTCAAACACTTGATGAGTTCTCTTTACATCTATTTTGGAGAGTGTTGCTGGTCCTCTCCCTTTAACTCTAAAACTGTCTTCCCGTGCATGATCAGTTACTCCGGTTATGCGAACCTTTTGCGGACCTGGGTCAAGACTAACTTTGCCAGAACGTGTGACCCTAGCTCCATCACGAAAAACAGTCACTTCTTTGATGGTGGTTTCCATATCGTTCAAGGATTATCTCCCGGGTCACCCGGCACTTTTGCACATTTATTCTTTGAGTAGGTGTTTGCAGCAAGCACTAGCTACCCCTGCTTCCTATCCTTGGTTGGTGAGAGGGCTGGTACAAGGAATATCAGAAGTAACACAAAGCTGAAGGATAGGAGTACCCATTTTGTCCAAGTGACGAATGCTGCTATTTCAATAATCGCTTCAGAGAGACTTGGAAATGCGGCTATTTGTGTGGCGATAAGGATGTTTTCCGCATAATCAAATGCGGCTCCTGCAAGTGGGAGGAACACCACAATTCTGGCCCATTTTCTTTTCCGCACGGGATTGGGAGCTAATAGGATTAGTGCCAGGGTGAGTGTCACCGAGTACATAATTGGGAATATCATGTCTATTATCTGTTGAATTGAGTATAGTCCACGCCCTTCGCTACCTAATGCTGTGAATAAAGCGACAACATCATTGTAGTTGTAAGTAATCATTGTGTCCAAAATTGGCAGTCCGCCTGATAGTTCCATCATTGGCTGCCAAATTGCCAAACTCATGACTGCCAGGATCGCTATTGTTGCCACTAGGCTCCCAAGGATATTCCTCATTGTTGCCATCGGCGCCAGTCGGTCAAAGCACATGAATTCCAACATCCGGATGTCGGTAGAAGTAGTGCCGCTATTTGGGTGTTCTCGTCAAGAACTGTAGGTGATTTTGCTTCTTAAGGCCCGCTCAGATTATGATTCGAAGAGTTCCGGAATTGACAGATTCTCTTCACATTCTTCCCCTTGTTTCGTTCCAGTCCTTTAGTGTTGGGTTCACTTTGCATAAGCACGACATAACAATGAAGGTGTTGAAAAGCAATGAAAACCCCGCGCATTCCAGTGAGACCCGAGCCTTGGTGACAGCCTTCATTACCTCTCTCAAAAACACTCATCTGCTGATTTATGGGATGTGAGTCGGGCGATGACTTGCTGGATGGTCAGCGTTCCGACTCGTTCCCTTCATTTTGCTAGACAAAGAGGTATCCAACAACCTTTGTTTCGTTTATGCCCACCTCAAAGATCTGTTCCCTTATAGGATCGTCTATGTAATTCCAGAGCTCCACATGAGATCTGATTGTGGCACTCACTCGGATGTCTCCGAATGTTTCAACGATGAGGAGTCTTGCATCAATCCCATTTTCGTTCAGGACCATAACTGATTTGATTGCTTCCTGGATTTCTTCCCATCCTATGGCAGTAGGGCCTGGGCCTAACTCTGACTCAGGCAAGCGGCGTGCTTCATCTCGACTCATTGCTCTATGTGCTTCTATTCTAGGAAGTGAGATAACCAATTCTCTCACTATTACCGAGTTATACCTCATATCCTGTAATCCAGGCGAAAACTGGGTCGACATGCAATCCAGGATTAACTCCTTCGATTGACTCGAGGAAAACGATGATGGCGGGGCTCAGTGGCACCCGCCAACGGATCAGGGACAAATAGTATCAAATCTCAGAGAAGTCGTCTTTGCTAGCTCCACACATTGGGCAAACCCAATCGTCGGGGAGATCTGCAAACTTGGTGCCCGCAGCTATGCCACTATCGGGGTCACCAACATCTTCATCATATACCCATCCACAGACAAGACATTCGTACTTGGCCAATGTTCTCTTTCTCCTGAATACACATCATGGTCAAGAGACCGTTGTGCTTTATCGAGTAGCATTCAAATCCGATAAAAGGCTTCGCTTATGCCATATTGAGCAAGAATGAGGGTGAACATCTGGTCATTGCCACCAGATGACTCAAGCTTCATTCTCCCAACTCATAGGTTTCTTCTTCTGGTTCTTCCAATGGCTCCTCGTCAGGCTCAGTGTCCTCAAATTCATCTTCAATGAGGTCTGGTTGTTCATCAGGTTCGGCTTCAAACTCTTCCTCGATGGCATCATCTTCTATTAATTCAGGTTCAGCCGCTTCTGGCTCTGGTTCCAGAACAGGAGCATCCTCGGGCATTGGTGGTGGTTGCACAACTTTTCCTGTCTGACGAATGAATAGAAGCTCCATTACTAGCGCGACTCCTGGAAAGATGAGAAGCTTGATGATGTCCGGTCCACTTGCAAGAATTGGAATACCTATTGCCTCGAAAGCAGCTTCTATTGTCAAGTAGCCTGAGGCTAAGAAGAAAGTGAGAGTAGCTCCCAGCTCCTTCGAAATCTTGAACCTTGTATCCAATTCCGCTCGTGCGGAAAGTGTCAGTCCGACAGAACTCATGGCATAGAGAATGAAGAACACAGAGATCCCAATATCAACTGCCAAGGCGAAGAAGTCAGTTGCTCCAGTCTGCACCTTCAGAATATTGTACTCAAAGTAGGCTACATAAAGCGCGATAAAGAGTCCGAGAAGCGCTAGATTATCTCCAACTCTTTTGTTTCGATATCGTAGAATTAGTATGCCATTAAGGAAATTGAATGCGATAGCTACAATCATTCCGATAGCTCCGCCTGCAAGTACTGGTAGCCCAGCTGGAGTCAGAAGAGCTGGATTCATGAGTCCTAGTATGATGAAAGCTCCAATGACTATGGCATAGCTCAGAACATTCAAAATTCCAAAGAATGCTGTGATGTATTTTGACCTTTGCGTCACCTCAACGCTGCTGGCGTAGCCCAACGCGCTCCTTGATGCAAGATATGCTTGAAACACTATCCAACCGAAGAAGGCAATCCAGAAGAAGATTAGGTCATACAACGGCCGAATTAAGAATAACACGAAATAGATGGCTGCGCTGACTATTATCCATGGAATGAACATAGTCGCAGATTTAGCATATGACTCCTCGCTGGCAACAAACCGCTGAAGCCCAAGAATCGAGAAGAACGCAGTAAGTAGGAAGAAGGTCGGAAAGATTCCTCCGAGTACTGCGATGAATGCCGTCGCAAGCTGAGGGATCCAATTCCCAAGCTCTCTGAAGAAATATACAAACACTGCGCCCAAAATGAACACCATTGTAAACCATCTTAGTCTAATGGATTGAAGGAATAACTTGACTCCTTCAACGAATCGGGTCAGAACTGGAATCTCCAATCAAATGTCCTCCGAGTACTCTCTCTTGGCTAATGTAATGAGCTATTTATCCTTAAGCAAGTGGAGAATTTCAGCTTCTAGAGTAGGCTTCACTCGGGGTCTTTCTATGATAGTGCCCACTCTTTCTCCATTGCTGTTGAAGATCTCTATCCATGGTATTGCCGTAGCTCCCCATTCTTCTATCTCAGGAGGAGAGGGCGGAATTGCCCACTTACGATCTGGATCCAAAGGCGCAGTTTTGATTTTCCCAAAAACGCGTACATTGAGATTCAATGTTTCCTCAAGATGCAGAAACACAGGCATTGCATTCTTGCAGTCGCCACACCAAGCCGCACTAAGAACCACGAATGTGAGGTCTCCCGTCAATCACTCCAGTTCCTTGACTACTTCGCCATCAAGTCTATAATTAGCATATTTCTCCATGATCGTGCTCTTGGGCTTTTCGTCAAGGGCATCTACATACTCTCGAGCCGTTGAAGTTCGTTTGGTGATGTCATTTAGGTCGACCATTGCAAATCAAGTGCACTTCCAAATCCTCTAAAACCCTTCCATGGTGACAAATAGGATGCGATGAATTCTTTAAGAGGGCTCATCTACAAGCAGTTATTCCTGACTTGCAAGTATTGCTTTGAATTCATCAAAAGGGGCGTGCACTAGCTGGCAACGGAAGTATACAAGGCCATCGTTCTTGGTCCGCCTAATGTTGGGAAAAGCTCCCTAATTCGTAGATTCAGGATAGGCGAATTCAGTGATGGCTATCGTGCAACCGTTGGTGTGGTTATGGATGTCGCCCCCCTTGAA
>JBHLND010000125.1:0-7287 GCA_048937485.1 Promethearchaeota archaeon | reverse complement strand
GAACATGGTTAAAGACGGGGTCTCCAAGATGAAGGAGATGTGTAACGTCACGGTAAATATCGCTGTCTTCTGACACGGCCATCCTGGCAACTATATCACCTCTGTATCCAATTTCATGAAGCCATCTCACATTTTTAATGACTCTCTCGTAGGTGCCAGTGGATCTGTATCCATCTGTTACTTCTTCTGGTCCATCAATGGAAACTAGAATCGAATGAAACCTCCTGGCGTATTCCTTGGGAATCTTGTTTAGGAGAAGGCCATTGGTCTGGAGCATGAAGCGTGTTTGGGGAAACCTATCCATAAGCTCGATAATGAGAGGGATTCTCAATGTAGGCTCCCCGCCGTAGAGCATCAGCTGGGTTTCACTGTCTTTCGCAAGGAAATTCTCAAGGATGTCAAGGGAGTAATCGATTTCTGTGTCTGGGCCAATTTCCTGTCCACCTTGACAGTATACACAATTCAAATTGCATCTTCGAGTTAGTACAAGGTGGTAGTTCAAGAGCGTTGCACTCCTCTATCAGATTCATCCCTGACCTGCCTCAGAATAAAGCTTCTCCTTCCTCACTTGCTAGGTAATAGTCAGTACAGCTACTGTTACAGCGACAGCCTTATGAAAGAATAAACGAGATTGCCATTAGAACCCAAGATGAAGCGACATGTCCTTGCTATTGCGATTGCTGCTTTGTTAACAACTCTATTCGCTATTTCGGAGGCTGAAGCAATTGGCTACGGGTCTCTTCCTGAAATTAGGGGGGATGCAACTGATGGAATTGTTGCCGATGTGCCTTATGTCTGGCAGGAAATAGATGGCCTATGCGCTTGGGCTGCAACCTCAATGGCTGTACAGGCTGCAGGAGTCGACCTTGACCTATATGAGATTCTGGCATCTTCCGTTGTAGGTTTTTCCTTCTCCTATCTTCACTACAATAGTAGTATTCTGATATTTCCGGGGCCTATGGACCTGCAAGCTGAAGCCACAGATTTTCTGTGCGACCTAAATGGTCTGAATATGACGGCATTCTTTGATGTTGGACTAGATGTAGCTGACGAGCTCTACGATCTTTGGACAAGTCATGGAATCAACACACAATTGCTCAATGGTGAACAAGGCGCGTTTGCGTTGATGCGTCATGCCATAGATTCTGGTTATCCATTGCTAATCAGTGTAGATCCGTCGTGGTTGCCTGCGGAGGACTACAATCCCCTACGAGCACTAGGTATTGAAAGTGCAGGCCATGGGATTCTCATTGTTGGCTACAACGATACAGGTGGATATGCCACAATCATGGATCCTGGCGTTGGCGTCTTCGGAGACTACTATGGCTATCCTGCTGATGGTCGTGGCGAATATGCAGAGATATCCTACACTGCATTGAACATTGCCTGGTTCAAGCGATCCTATGTGAGTATACTCATTACACCTGGAGATTCTGCCTTAGTCGAGAGGAGTGCGAACTTGGGTAAGTTAATTCGTGACAAGCTGCTTGGGGATTCGGACGCATATTATGCTGATGTTAACATGGCTATCCTAATGGATTTCGGAGAAGGTGCTTTTCGTCAGATAAGCGAAGACTTTTCGCCTGAGGGAATAGAGGATTACTTCGATATATTCACTGGCATGGCTGGTGAACGGGAATTCAAGACACATGTACTTGAGATCTTTGGAATCGGTCTCCAGAAGCAGACAACTCTCCAATATCTCTCATACAGAAAAGCATTGGAAAGCCTGCCTTCACTGATGTCAGATGTGAATCTAGCTCAGTTTATCGGTAATGCAACATTGGCCCTCCCTCATTTCGAATCGCTTGCCAATAACTCCACATCCATCTACCTTGTTAATACGACGAAGTATGAGGGATTTGTTTACGAAACCTTTCACAATATATCCATTCTTTACAATAGCACTGGGGACCTAGCTGCTGCATTGGAACTCATGCAAACTAATCTCAATGAAATAACAGACCATTTTGAGGCAATCGCAGATTCATGGCTGAGAGCAGGAGAGGCGCTGGCAATCATCTGGCCTCGAGGAGGAATGACTGACTACATGCCACTCGTTGTTGCGGGTGCGCTTGGAGTTGGTGTTCTCTTTGTGCTAGTCATTCTATATATTCGTAGATTACCATCACAATGAATCTCCAAGTGAGGTTCTATTTTCCCCGTCAATCATCCGAATCATGTGTTCCACATCATTGGTTGGCAACTTGCAGCTATGGTCTATGCAGACATGCGCGGTTGCAGTTTCCCCTACAACATTGTAGTATTTCGTAAAGGGCGCTAGTGTGTTTAGACTCCTCGAGACCTCTCCTCCCGAACGAAGGAGAACAACCATGTTCGGCCTATACTCACATCTCAACGCGTCCAGCATTGCCTTTGTCGATTCGTCATTAGGATCCCCGGCGATCACAACTTCAAGGGATGGTCCAACAGCTAAATCCAAGGCAGATAGCATGAAAGAGTATGCGGCCGGATTTCTTGAAACATCTCGAGAAAAGAAATCCCCTGTCTTCTTGCCTACATCTTCTAGCCTTGAGTCACCCAGCAATCTAGCAAGCCTGATCATATTGTGCATAGCGACAGAATTCCCGGATGGTAGAGCTCCATCGTAGGCATCTCTTTGCCTGGCTATCAATTTCTCGGCATCTTTAGAGGTGAAGTAGAAACCTCCCTGCTTAGAATCCCAGAATTTCTCGATTTGCTCTTCGCTGAGCTCTAATGCCAGTTCGAGGTAGTTCGGGTCGAATGCTGTTTCATACATCTCGACCAATGCCCAAATGAGATATGCATAGTCATCCAAAAATGCCGATACTGCAGCTTCTCCATCCCTGTATCGATGGAAGAGAATTCCTCTCTCAGGTCGCATCTTTGCCATGATGAATGATATTGCCCGGACAGCTGCATCTTTGTAATGAGGTTCGTTGAGCACTCGGGCTGCTCGTGCCAATGCTGCAATGAACAATCCGTTCCAGTCTGTGAGAATCTTGTCATCTAGATGGGGTTTGACTCTGTTAGAACGAGCCTCGAACAGCTTCGTCTGAGCTCTCTGCAGCAGCTCATCAAGCTTGTCAACGGTAATATTCATCTCATGCGCAATCTCAGCTCGTGTCCTGGTCACATGAGGAATATTCAGCCCAGTTTCTTCATTCGTTGCCTCCTCTCGAAAATTCCCCTCAGGCAGAAGATTGAACATGTGTCTGAATGCATTTGCTTCCTGAGAGTCGAGAATGCCGGAGATTTCTTGATAGGACCAGACGTAGAACTTACCTTCTACACCTTCGCTATCCGCATCTTCTGCGGAATAAAAGGCCCCGTTCTCGTCGGTCAAGCTCCGAAACACATATCCAACAATCTCTCTGGCAACTGACGAGTAGAACGGATTTCCTGTGGCTTGATATGCCTCCAAGTAAGCTAACACCAACATTGCTTGATCATACACCATTTTCTCGAAATGTGGAACCAGCCAATTTGCATCAGTGGAGTATCTATGAAAACCATACCCGATGTGGTCGAAGAGGCCGCCCTTTCGCATTTCCTTCAGAGTTGTTTCAACCATCTTCAGCGCCCAATCGTCACCATTCCTTCTCCAATACCTTAGAAGGAGCATCAGATTATGAGGGCTAGGAAACTTCGGAGCGTTCCCAAATCCTCCTCTCTTCTCATCATATCTTTGAGATAACATACTAAATGCGGTGTCTATAGCATCCACCTGCAAGTCTCCTGCCACACCAGCTGCAGTACTCTCCCTGAACGCTCTCTCAACTTGGCCTACAACCTCGACAATGTTGTCTCTGTCTGTTTCCCAAATCTCTTTCAGTTTTGGGACCAATTCAAGCATTCCAAGCATACCGTAGCGGCTCTCCCTGGGAATATAGGTGGCTGCATAGAATGGCTTCTTGTCAGGAGTCATAATGATAGTTAGCGGCCATCCTCCCCCTCCAGTCATCATCTGGGCGACCTGCATGTAGACCTTGTCAATATCAGGTCTTTCTTCCCGGTCAACTTTGATGTTGATGAAGGTGTCATTCATTAACGCAGCTACAACAGGGTCCTCAAAGGACTCATGAGCCATTACATGGCACCAATGACAGGTTGAATAGCCAATGGAAAGAAAGATTGGCTTGTTCTCTTTCTCTGCAGCCGCAAATGCCTCATCACTCCATGGATACCAGTTCACTGGGTTATTTGCATGCTGTAAAAGATATGGACTCTTTTCGACAAACAAGCGATTTGGCTTAGTTTCTAGGTCTGCCATTGTGCCACCTCTAACTAGCGGCACTGATATATTAACAATTGTTAAATGCTTTGCGGAGTGGCGAATTCTATCCTTTCTCGACAACCTTTGATACAAGTTCACGCATTCTGAGTATCTGTTCCCGCACCTTGGCAACTCCATCCGGTGTAATCTCGATGAATCTCACAGGTTTTACGTCTATGAATCCGCGTGTGGTTTTGATGAGATTCATTTCCTCGAGCTTCTTCAGGTGACTAGCTAAGTTTCCTGAGGTGAGCTCAAGCTTGTCTTTTAGCTTTGAGAATTGGGCTGAGCCAGTGAAGTAAAGATAAACCAATATCGAGAGCCTAGCTGGTACTAGAGTATCACGGTCTTCATTCATGAAACCAGCGAGAACCTCCAGTAGGTCTCTATCAGCCGACAAAACTATCCCCGACCCGTACTTTCTAGGAGGAGTCTTTCAGCAGTAATTAGGGCATAGACTCCCAGAATGTAGATGCCGCCGATATCAACTACAATGATGATCAAATACGCAAGTTCAGAAAGTAGAGCCATGAATGGGATGGATAGGACCGCCGCAATGGCAAATACGAGACTCTCTGTAGCGAAGCTTTCATGCCGCTTGTCCTGCTTGGATGCAAAATAGTTGATGGATTGACCAAATGCAAGAAGACATTGAACAAGGATCGGGAATCCTATGGGATTCTCCTGAGTGAATAGAATCACCGATGATACCGCCAGTATAATGGCAATCACTATCCACATCAGATTGAACCACATAGGCGGCTTTTCTGCATCATCCTTCGGGATTGATTTAGTGAGTGGACCGACAAGTCGAAACGCGATAATCCATGTTATGATCAAACTAATGGCAACGAATGACAGGTTCAATAGAGGATTCCATGTTTGAGGGTCGTAAACAGTAGTAAGCACAAACATAACGAGTGTAGCGAATGATATACCGCCACCTATCAGGATGTATACGATGCCGGTGACTCTCCTATTGACAACCTGT
This sequence comes from Promethearchaeota archaeon, assembly GCA_048937485.1. Taxonomy (GTDB): domain Archaea; phylum Asgardarchaeota; class Thorarchaeia; order Thorarchaeales; family Thorarchaeaceae; genus SMTZ1-83. The sequence goes on along the minus strand of JBHLND010000125.1, from coordinate 2,038 downwards.
GGATACTTTTCAACAATGTCTGTTAGGGCTAGCAATCTTCTAGCATCGGCTAGCTCATCCTCTTTGGAGTCAGTACTGGATCCGTTCTTTTCCACGTCAGTCATGACACATCACTTCCTCATTCTGATTGAATGACCAACACACACTCAGTATTAAGTATCTACTATGTTGCTCTGAGTTGGTCGTTTCTCTGTTCGACTAGTCCTTTTCTGAGAAGAGCCTCAATATGATGTTCAATCATCCAAATCTCAAACTGAAGGAAGACTGGAGTTGGGTGAGAGGGATATATTATTGGGATCTTTGCCACTTCCATAACACTAGTCGCGCCACTCAAAATTGAATTCAGCACAAGGTCCTCTCTAACATCTATCTGCTTGGCATAGGCTGAAAGGGCTCTTTCATAGTCACGGATAAGGGGGTCTCTGAGGTGCCCGCTAATAATCCCCGAGTAATCTTTTTGCTGTATCTTCTCAATGGAACGCCTGAAGTCTGGAATCGACGAATTGGGATGTCCATAATACGGCCCGAACTCTGTGCAGTCAATGTCAGCGGCAAAGAGCAAGTTTGCTTCCTCAATTTCAATGCACATGTGATCTGGTAGGTGGCCGGGAGTATACAGCATCCTCAGTGTGATATCTCCCACCGACAGTCTATCTCGGTCACCAAGAACTTCATCAACCATTCCCTCATCAAGTGCACCGTTCATTCTACTATTGACAAGTTCCTCCCACTGGCTGCGAACAGGATTACTTGGAATGAAACCAAGAAACTCCTTCATCAACTCCTTGTTGTTGAAACATGGTTCGGTTATCTCATTTGCAATAATCCTGCACTGTGAGTATCGCTGAATCCTGGAAGCGTGAGTAATGTGGTCGGGGTGAATGTGACTAAGAAGTACCAGGTCAATATCTTTGACTTCGAGTCCATGTGTTCTAAGGAAAACTCTCAGGTCCTCTAATGAGCAACCCGGGTCGACAACAATGCTCTCCTCTTTTAGAATGACCAGCGAATTGCAGTACGGAAAGGCTCCACTAGGCACAATGAAAACATCTGAAACTATCTCAAGGTGTGGCAACTCAACTGCTCCTGAGAGTGAAGGTGTGGAAGGAAACTACCCGGTCAATTGCGGGGGTCACCTTCTTCCAAGATTAGATTACTGAGTTGTCCTGACTCTTACTTCCGCTTCAGCTCTAACTGCTTGGCGCCATCGTCTGAAACTACTCCACATTACTGGAATCATCATAGCAAGAAGTAAGAATATCACAAGTAGCGCATTAACAACCGGTGTTGTGTTTGTAATAGGGCGGCCTAACGCTTGGCTATCAAGCCAGAATCCTTGCATGATCAAAAGCACCGAGGGTATCATGATAATGGTCAGCATCAGAAACACAAAAAATGTCCTCCTAAAGGATTTCTGAATGAATCTGGCGAAGGCTCCCATATCCGGATGCTTCTGCCACCTTGTACCTTCCTGGACCACCCAAAAGATGAGGAATAGGTAGATGATCACAAGGAATGGTGTGAAGAAGATTCCCATAAAGACCATGCCATCAACCATAATCATCCAAAGTGGGATTAGAACTATCGGGAGCCATATTAGCAAAAACACGATTCTAAGAAGAGGACTTCTTGTTTCACTCATCTTTATTTCCTCGAGGATTGAATTCCGATTCCCAAGGGTGAGATATTCCGAGGGACAACTGATGTCATCGCATTCTATTCGTTATATATACTAACCGGTCTAAGAAATCATGAAGGTCGGGTCCTTTTCCGATAGTCTTCATATGCCGTTCTCCAACCATCAGATCGTTTCGCCCTAATAGAATCCGCAGATTTCTTCTCAGTTGCATTTGGAGATTTCGGATGTCTTTCTTCTTGCATTAGGAAAGGAGGTACGTAGGTTGGAACTGCTGCAATTCTTGATGCTTCCGTTACGTTGTGGATGTAGAGGCCTATGAAAAAGAGTGAAGATCTGGAGTGCGGCATGTCCATTAGGATTTTGCATCCGTCGCAATTACAGCTCTCAAAGTCTGCTAGT
>JBHLND010000124.1:0-7356 GCA_048937485.1 Promethearchaeota archaeon | reverse complement strand
CTCTTCCGATCTATTTGGAACTGACATGGTCTTCCTGACACATTATCCTTTGGAGCTCCGACCGGCATACACTATGCCTAGCATGACTGATGAGGGAATGACAGAGAGCTTTGACCTCACGTATAAGGGAATGGAGATCACAACGGGCAGCCAGCGAATCCATATCTATGATCTCCTTGTTGAGCGTTTCAAGGCAAAAGGCTTCGATCCAAAGGCCTTTGTATTCTACCTTGATCCCTTCAAATATGGTGCACCACCTCACGGAGGGCTTGGCCTTGGCGTTGAACGGCTTACAATGCAGCTTCTAGGTATGGAGAATATTCGTGAAGCAACTCTTCTTCCGCGAGATCGCGACCGGATAACTCCTTGATTGATAATACTCCCTCTTAAAGCACATTTTCTACCATCTTCAAGATAGATCTAGTCCAGCCAGACAGAAGTATGAAGGGATTACAAGTCATGCAAGAACGTCTTCAAACAGAACTCTATGCCTCTCTTGCTACTCTTGATCAGCTAAAGAAGATGTATGACTTGGGAGTGGTGGAAGTTCGGTCATACCAACGCGAGTCAGAAGCCCTGATGATGGATGTCAGGGCCAACATTAACGAACTCAGGCGGATTGGACAAGACGTAGCTGGATTCCTGGACTATGAACGTATCTCGGAACGATTCCCAGATGCAATAAGACTTCTTAATATGGACCGAAGACCCGATGGCAGATCTCTTCATGGCATGACTACAGACGAATACTATGACTTCATTGGTCTGGCCATTCTTGATGTTGCGACTGCAAACTCCTCCAAGGGACTTATGGGCCTTGCTGATCTGATTGTTGAAGTAGTAAAGCGACTGCCAGAAATCAAGGGCGTTAGCTATAGCGATGTCATTGAGGCTGTCAACCGTGTTTCGGATCATGGTTTAATCCCTGGAATTCGAGTTCTCAAAGGTGGCTCCAAGATTGTTGAGCTGCGTCCACTCGAGCTCCGCGAGGACCAAAGCGAGGTTGTCAATCTTGCTGCATCAAAAGGCTATGTATCAGTCGAAGAGGTCATGATTAAGCTGAAATGGTCTGAGGACCATGCGCGTAGAGTCTTGTCCAGTCTGGTTGATGCTGGCATGGCAGTTGCTGACATACGCTTCTCTACCGGTGGAAGGTACTACTTCCCTGGGTTACGTGGACGGGATAAGCAGGATTCCCATATGGATGCTGGAACATAATTAGGGATCACAGCAGAATCTTAATTGCACCTTTCTTCTTGTCAATCCATTCTGCAAGCCCCTTCTCAACAAGAAGAGTCATGACAATGAATAGGTCCTTCTCAGGAAGTGTTGAGAAAGCCTGATCATTCTCCTGAATTACAATAGACTTGATATCGAGGCGAACTGTACCGGTTTCTAGGGCCCATTTGTAGATAATATCTGCCCAATCCTCAAGAAATCTCCAGTAAACCCGCAGCTGTCTTCGCGCCTTATCTAGCCATTCAGCAATTTCCTTGTCAACAAGACCGTCACCAATGAGTTTGAACGAATCCACCTTTCCATTCATATCCTTGAATGGCCGTTCAGTCAGAAATGTCGTCACTGACATAACATGCACATTGTTCTTCTCTGCCCATTCAAGAAGAAAATCGCCCCATTCTTCTGCCCACATCTGCATATCTTCCTCTCGTGGGGGAATAGCATACATCCATTCGCTTTGGGAAATATCTCCCCAATGCGGCATGAGTGCTTCTTCGGCTTCTGCCTGAGTTTCTAGGGAAGGTTCTGTAACGACAGCTGCTTCCTTTAGCTCTTCTATTGCTTGTGCCACTTCAACGAATCTAGTTTCAGTCTTTGGCTTGTCTATCTCTTTGCTTGTATCTGCGGCTTTTCTATCTGGTTTCTCCTCCAATTCCTTTGCGGCTCTGGGCTTTGGTTTTTCGCGCTCTTTTCGTCTTTCCTTGACTCCCAAACCCAATTACGCCTCCGCCCAATCGATATACCTTCTCATATCCTCTGGAGAAGTTGCAGGACGAATGTTCTCAATCGCCTCCAGGAAGTCCTTCCTTGAAACTGGCCGCACTTTCAGTATGACCTCATCATCATCCAACCTTCCAGTGCGTTGCAGATCTCTGATTGGCTCCATAGCAGCTTCTCTGCAGACTACACCTATCTCACGTCCGCTATATCCCTCGCTAAGGTCTGCAAGCTCTGTAAAATCAACATCTGGCGCAACTTCTACTTCCTCCATATGTATCTCGAAGATTGCCTTCCTTGCCGCACTATCTGGAAGTGGAACGTGGATCTTCTTCTCAAACCTGGATCTAAGGGCAAAATCGAGCTCCCAAGGCAAGTTTGTTGCTCCAATAACGGTGATTCGTTCTGCAGGATCGCTTTCAAGACCTTGCAGTTCAGTGAGAAGCTGAGTCTTGAGCCTTCTTTCTCCTCCCACGTCATCACCGGACCTAGTTACTCCGATTGAGTCCAGTTCATCCATGAATATTATTGCGGGTTGGCTCTTTCGTGCCAAGTCGAAGAGATTCATAACTAATCGTTCTGACTCCCCAAGCCACTTGCTCACAATGTTTCCAGCTGACACATTGAAGAATGTTGCATTGATCTCTGCTGCTACGGCTTTGGCAATCAGAGTCTTGCCACAGCCTGCAGGTCCATAGAACAGAATTCCCCTCCAAGGCTGCCTCGCCTTCCCCTTGAAGAGTTCAGGATGTTTCATAGGTGCAACTATTGCATCATGAATGGCTTGCTTGGCGCCCTCCAATCCTGCCACTTCTGCCATTGTTGTACTGGGCTTCTCAGAAATGATTGTATCCGCTATCATCTCTTGGAGTCTTTGTGTATCTTCGTCAAGGTCGGAATCTAGTTGCGGAATCGGTTCAGCCACAGACGTAGGTTCTGTACCCGGGCTTGGTGCCACTGGGGTTGTTAGACCATCTCTTGGGCCCCTTGCCTTTTTCTTTATGCCAGAAATGTATCGCACTCTATCAACGCACTCTTGTGCCCTATCTAGGTAGTGTTTCTGAACCGAGGGGAGTGAAGCGGAATTTGACAGTTTGATTAGTATTTTGCTCGCTTTCAAGTAATATTGGGCGGCTTCTTTTGTTATTCCTCTTCTATCTAAATCAATTGCCTTGTCAAGGAGCTTCTTCAGCCCCTGGTCTAACCTATCTGACATTCGTGTTCAACCTACATGGAGCCAACTGACGATAATAAAGTCTGTGTGACCTAACACTACATGTAACCTTCCCCAATTATGGATGCGCGCGGTCCTGCGAAGGTTTAAACGGCCATCAGTACTCCAAGACTTGTAATACCCGTTTACTACGCGGTGAGATCATTGAGTTCATTCAGAAAGGCATTCTCATGGGGACGAAAGAAACCTGATGTTGGTGAAATATCAAGTCAACTCCGGATTCTAGCCAAACAGCTAGGACGCGAACGCAACAAGCTCGAGAAGGAAGAAAGAGAAACTAGAGCCCGAGCTGTTCGGGCGAGAAAAGCTGGACAGAATGATGCGTTCAAGACCTATGCCACTGAGATGATTCGTTTCCGTAGACTTGCTCTCTCGTTCGACAAATCCCGCCTTCAAATCCTGAAGATACTCGCCCATCTGAATCGCGCTCAGACATCAGCCAAGACAAGCAGAGCCTTGCAGGAAGTGGCTAAGCTTCTAGGTATGCTTGGTGATGCAACCGATGCAACCAAGGTTGTTTCAAGTGTAGATGAAATTGCCAGAAGGCTTGAGGAGTTTGAAATAGAAAGCAGTATCTCCGCAGAAACGCTGGACGCCTCAATGGATGTATCAACCGACGACCTTTCAGCTGCTATGCACGAAATCGATGTGGAGGCAGGCCTTGCGGAAGCATCCGAGGCAGGACCTGCATCTGAACTTGATTCTCTTGAAGAGGACATAAAGGAACTCGAGAGAGAACTAGGAATGTGATTAGTATCCTTGACCCCAGCTCGATCTTCCTTTACGTTCAATCTCTCGTTTTGTATAATATGAGTCTCGAACAAGTCCACGATATCTGCGGATGAAATCCTCTGCTCCGAGATGCCCTCGACGCATCATTTCTATGGTGTCCTGAATGGCATCGTCAATCTCTCTTGCATTTCTCTTGAGCAAATCTATGGTTCCCCCCTCTTGGTACGATGGTCTAGGACTTCTATAGCCTCTCTCTCCAAATCTCCTCTCAAGCTCATTTCTGAGATCTCCAGAATGAACATAGCCCTCTCCCAATGGAGCGCTGCCTCCGTGCAACCGATTGAAACCCGGTCTGAAGGGATTTCTATATCTCTCTTGGAAATCCGGTTCAATCTCTCCGGAGAGAAGTGAATGGACCAGCCTTTCAATCTTCATTCTCACATCGCTGATATTCACATTCTTCTGCTCAATCTTTCGGACTCTTTGCAAATCAGTTTGAACGTACTTTTCAAACCTCTGTGCGATGGATATGTAATCTGGAAGCACTTGCATTGTTTCATCGCTGCATGAAATTCTAAGATAACCCTGCTTCATCCGGAGCACGAGTCGTTTCCTCAATCTTCCATCTTCTTCCACAGCATTCAGGTAAAGGAGCGGGAAGTCAAACACCGGCCCAGTCTTCTTTCTCACTATGCCAGTTTCAGCTACAAGAATAATCCTCTTGTTTGTTATATACAAGGTACCAGATGCCTTGTCATTCTTTAGGAAATCACTCCCAACTACCTTGATGTCAGGCAATGCACACACTGGAAGTTCATTCACGGCCAGCTCAATGTGGTTGTAGAATTCCGAGAACTCACCTCGATAGTAGTTCAATCCGTCAAGCTGCTCAGTTAGCTCCGCTAGCTTCACTCGGCATTCATCAAGTGCATCATCTGTGTTTTGCCTGTACTGCTCTCCAAGTTCTCTAACTCTGTTTGTTACACCTTCAATAAATGGAAATTGCTCCGGCGTCCATCTAATATAGTCAATTAGACCATTTGTTTCTGCAGCCATGCGTCTGGCTGTTATCTCTGCTTGGCTCCCAACTCGATTCTTGATTGCCGGAAGCTCATCTTGAATCTCCTCGAGTTTCTCCTCGAGCCAGTGATAATGCAGGAAATTGGCCATTCTCAGCGAAACGAGGGTTCGCTTTGCTGAATCCAATCGACTCGCAAATTCCCTAAGCTTGGTGTGCCCGTATTGAATCATCATCACGGATTGTCGCATTCCTTGCGCTAGGGTGCGCCTCTTTTCCTCAACAGGCATTATTCGACCGGAGTGACATTGAGGACACATATCCTCTGTCCGTCTTGCAGTGCTCAGGTTCTCGGACTCACATTCTGGACATGCTTCCAATTCAGCATCCTGCTCGTCCTTTCCAAATGGATGGTGGCATTCCTTGCATATCGTATAGTCACTGTATTTGCTCTGAAGGCATTCGGAACAGAGTACGCTTCCACAGTCTTCACAAAAGTGACTGGCTCTGTTTTGCTGACATGACAGACAACGATAATGCGTGGAATCTAGAGTCATGAACCTGCCTCCGGCATTTCAGAAGACTCGTTATCGCAGAATAAGTCGTGTATCACGCGGGTATTAGTTCCAATCCCTGATTTCTGCCACTCCTCAGGTCTGGTAAAATGTCTAGTCCGTATAAGTTATAATTGGATGCAGGATTTGCAGGTTGAATTCTAGGGCGATGTCTATGGAAGATTTAGCACAAGCTGCAATTGATGCGGCTATTGGTGTAGGAGCAACATTCGCTGATGTGCGAATTGAGAACACAGTCACCACTATCATTGAGCTTTCAGACGGAGTTACCACGAGATCGCTTGCCTCTCGCCTTAAGGGTGCAGGAGTCCGTGCTTTTGTTGATGGTGCTTGGGCATTTGCTCAGAATACTGACCTGACCTCCCAAGGTATGCGCGAAACTGGTGAATCTGTAGGGAAGCTAGCCCTGGCAACCAAATCAAAGGTTTCCGAGAAGTATGATATTGATGGACCCTCTTTCAAGGGTCGAGAGCACTACAAAGCCAAAGTCCAATTCGAAGATGTTAGTTTTGAGGAAAAGATCGCCTACATCAAAATGATTGACGATCAAGCACGTGGCCACGATTCCCGCATTGTCAATACGCGGTCTGTTTACGGTGACCTTTGGATGGAGCTCTTTGTTGCAAACTCGCTTGGTACAGAGGTCTGGATTGAGAATTCCTTACCAAGAGTTATCTCAGTTTCCACAGCAAAAGAAGGAACCAGCCGTCAAAGATCCTTCAGATCAATGGGAGTGCGGGGTGGTTTTGAGGTGTATAATGGTGAACGTGCTCAGAATCTTGGAACGGAATCTGCTACGATTGCCATTGATCTGCTATCTTCGATTGCGGCTAAAGGTGGCACTTATGATGTGATTATGGATCCAATCTTAAACGGAGTAATGGTGCATGAGGCTTTTGGTCATGCCTGCGAGGCAGATAACTGGCCCGCCCATGCAACTGTACTTGAGGACAAGGTAGGAGAACGCGTTGGACCAGACCACCTGAATCTGAGCGACGACCCGACCATGCCTGATCAACGAGGGACCTTCGATTATGATTGGGAAGGCACAAAGACAAAGAAACGTCATCTAGTCAAGGACGGAATCCTAACTGAGCTCCTACATACCTTGGAAACATCAGTTCGATTGGAAATGGAGCCCAACGGTGCCGGCAGAGCGCAATCTTTCATGTATGAACCACTCCCTAGGATGTCAAACACACTAATGGAGCCCGGTGACTGGGATGTCAACGAACTTATTCAGGATACAAGAGAGGGTATGCTTCTTTGCGCCTTCAATTACGGGTACACCGAGCCATCAAAGGGGCAGTTCATGTTCCAGGCAAGTCATGGCTACTTAATCGAAAAAGGCGAACTTACTACCATGGTGCGCGATGTTTCACTTGCTGGGCAAATTCTGGAAGTGCTGCCCAAAATAGATGCAATTGGCAATGATTTCGAAATGGAAGCTGGAACTTGCGGAAAATCAGGGCAAATGATTCCCGACAATAGTGGCGGTCCTCATGCGCGAATCCGGCAAGTACCGGTAGGGGGAATATGAGATGAAGGAGAAGCTACTTGATGTTGCTAATGGTGCTTTGAAAAAGGCTGTATTTCTTGGCGCCGACCAAGTAGAGGTGTATGTTTCCTCAACAAGATCCTTCACAATTGATGTTGAGAATAGCTCGATAAAGAGTGCCAAAGAAACTCGGGACTCGGGTTGCGGAATTCGTACTGTAATTGGAAAAAAGGTTGGATTTGCTTATGTTACGACTCTACTGAAAGAAGATATCGAAGAAGCAGCAATCAAGTCAGTCCGGTTGGCAAAGGCTGCAATTGCTGATCCTGATTTTGAAAGCCTC
>JBHLND010000123.1:0-7362 GCA_048937485.1 Promethearchaeota archaeon | reverse complement strand
GCTCGAGTATCTTTGGCCAGTTCATATAACCAGTAAGAATAACACTCTCCTTGCCAAAGGAACCAATAGTAACACATCCACTAGGACCTCCGAGTCGAGCGTCCTCGATTGACTTGCCCATGCGTAGGAACTCTTCGATTATCACATCAGTGTTGAACATAGATGGTTGACCCAAACCAGTTCGAACAACATCGATACCTCTTAGCAAGAACTCATCAGGATTGTGCTCACTGATCTGAATGCAAACACTGGGCATAATGAGCTGCATTTCCTCGCATACTTCAAGTAAGAGGTAAGACAAGCCGTTGACCGCATCAGCACCCTCAACCGTTAAGCCTCCAGTATTGATCAACGTGAAGTCTTGGTATGTACCACTCTGTTGCTCAGTTATGTCTACTTTAGGTGGTGCAGGCTGATTATGGAACTTTATCCAAAAACATTCGAGTAATTCCTTTGCAAACTCGCGTGTCAGCTTCCCAGACTTAGTTTCATTTTCATAGAAGGGATGAAGATGCAGGTCTAGTCTACCAGGATTGAAGCTGTCCCACACATTGAGCTCAGTGATGACCCCAAGATGTACGAACCAATAAGACTGCAAGGCTTCCCAGAAATCACGCGGTGCATTTGCAGGCACATGACCACAGACATCCGCAATCTTCTCCAGTTCTTTCTTCCTCTCGGGATTGGTTTCTGTCTTGGACAACTCTAGGGCCTTATCTGCATGCCTTTGGGCATATTCGATGATGGACTCGGCAGCAACACGCATCGCTCGGAGATTCTGGTCTTTAGCATAAGCATCAGGATCGTTGTAGAAATCTACCTTTGTCAGATGTTCATCAATATCCTGTATGATTTCCAACATCCCTCGTCTGTATATCTTATCATCAAGAATAGCATGACCCGGTGCACGTTGTTCCATGAACTCAGTAAATACTCCAGCCTCAAAGGCCGCCATCCACTCATCTGACATAGCAGCAAAGACGCGTTCTTGCATGGTCCTACCGTGCCAGAAAGGAATAATCTCGTCATGATAGGTTTCTCTTGTGGCATCACTGACTATGAATCGAGATCTTATCCTCCTGTCACAAGCTTCCAAATCAGCAATACTATGACAGCACAACTCTGGATAGGTGGGAGTAGCTCGAGGGCTAGGACCTCGTTCACCAACAATGAGCTCATCATCTCCTATGTAGATCTCCTTGTTACGAAGAAGGAAACGAAAGGACGATGCTCTCGCCGTGGGTTTTGATAGAATATCAGCATCGCCATTTTTGTAAAAGTCCGTGATTAATTCAGCACGTTCGGTTGAGATGTAGGGCTTTGTTTCAATACTCTGTTCTCTCAAACGCCGTATTCTCTCAGACATCACAGTCCAGTCACCTAGTGCTACATTCTTGAATGATGAAACCAGTCCGTTTCTCTATGCTTGCGCTATAAAACTCATGGGTAAGTCCAACTCTGACCTCAGCCGTAATACCCTAGTTCTGTTAGCGTTGCCCCAAGAGAGCTGTTCAGTATGCCAAGACTAATCCACAAGGCCTCCTCAAGCCTGACTGTTTCGGTCCCTTGGTCAGGAATCGTGTTAACCCAGAAATCAATATACTGTTTCAATAAGGCCCTATCTTCGGATACGAGTTCTGGAATGCCTCTCTTTGGCCCCCCAAAGATTGCCAGAATCGATTTCGTGCTAGCAACTGTAGATTTTATTTCCGATGCAAGACGATTGTATGGTGTTGCATTACGTGAGAAGGCAATTCTAGTTGCACCTGATGTTTTCCGAAGCTCATCAATCAGAGACTCAGCTTTCTCAGTTTCCCATCCCCAGTGCCTTCCGATATCTGTTCGTTCAATTGCTTCAACTACAATTTTCGGTCGATTCTTTGAAATCCGAAATAGCGTTGGCTCCCGTTCGCTCACATCTTCACCATAATTGACCAGCTGTTTCAGACCAATGTCAATCTTGCCTGATCTCACCTGAATTCCCCACCGAACATCTCCTTCTGAGACGGGTGCTGTTTCTTCGCCCAAGGGATGGCTTCTTGTTCTGAGAGGTGGCAAGAGACCTGCGTATTTCAGCATCGGAGTCCTTGGATAGATACGCTTTCTCAGATACTGAGGAGTGTCCATGTACTCTAAAAGACCCTGAAGAAGCTCTAAGTCCCGTGTCTGATCCCTTGGTAATCTCCCAGTCTTGTAAAGAACGACACGACTCACTTTGAACACTGCAAAAGCTCTGCCAAAATACCCAATCTTCATGGTCTTTTGACGGAGGTCTGTGCAGTCTATCAGAGCAGTGTCAGGTATAGCTACTTCAAGTGTCAACTAGTGTCCTCCTAGAGATCTAGAGTAAACCAGAGCGTTGTAGAGTTCTCCTTTCGTTCAAACCTCATATCAGCATAGGTCATTGCCTTCACTTCTGTACGTGTGTCATGTTTTTCATGGTCAATATCCTCGCCCCAAACCTTGCCTTTGATTGAGCAGGCACCACCTTTCTCAACAAGCTCCAAGACCTCAAATCTGGAATAGAACTGAGAGTTGACATCTATCAAAGCAATTAATTGACCAATCCATTCGACAAATAGCTCTTGCATATCGATACCTTGAACGTTGACATCTACCGACTCCCGTGGCTCTACAGTAGAGGTATCCAGTATCACCTCAAAAGCAGCCAGTGCAGCCTCCTCAAAGGCTTCTTCCAGCGAAGGTGCCCAACATTCAATTGTGATGTCCGCTGTATGATCATGGTATCTGAAGCCGCGGTGTGATGTCATGCTCTCTCAACTAGCCACCCACGACACGAAGCTTAAAAGGCATTTCCAACGGTGGCAGTGCTAAGCCGAGGTAGCCAAGCCCGGATTACGGCGCTGGTCTTGAAAACCAGTTTCTTCGGAAGCTGATAGCCAAGCCAACCAGTGTGCTTCGTCACGCATGAGTTCAAATCTCATCCTCGGCGCCATTCTCTCATTTTCCTTGTAACACATTGGTGCAGATTCTCAAGAAATTGGGGGCTTCAAAAGCCTGGAAAAGATAGTAACTTTAGAGAGAGATATGCCATCAAAGAAATCGCATGAAATTAATGCTGAAGAAGTTCATCGGCTATACTTTGAGGAAGAACTAACACAAAGGCAAATTGCTCATAAACTTGGGTTATCATCACATGCACCTATCAACAAGATATTCAAAGTGGAGGGCTGGAGTGCTCGACCCGCAGCACCAAGGAGGGAAGAAGTGGATGCTGAGGATGTATATCGCCTTTATTTCATTAAGAAACTGACAATGCGAGAAGTTGCTGAACAGCTTGGTCTCAAGGGTTATAGTCCAATCCAACGAACTTTCAAGGAAAATGGGTGGAAATCTCGAGGAAGATGGGGCAAAATTCCTACAAGGAGAAGAAAATTCGAAAACGAAACGGATCGGAAATTGGCGAAAAAAGAACGATACAAGAACCAATTTTTGAGAATTAAGCAGTTACGCGAAGAGATTTTCGGAAGCGAATGCAAAATCTGCGACCTCAGCAATTCTGAACGCACCCTTGCAATTCATAGAAAGGATTTCAAGGAACATAAAGACAATCAGCTTTGGATTAAAGGCTACTTGCAATCATTGAACCCTGAGGATTGGGCTCTTCTATGCGTAGCATGTCACCGTGGTGTTCACTGGCTGAAGGACCAATGTGGTATGGATTGGAGTGTTATCGAAATATATCATGCCAGAAGGAAAGACAGTCCTCAACGTCCAAAGAAGCCGTTGAGCCTTCCAAATGAAAATACCCCTTCATCATCGAGATATCGCACGATTATTCAATCAAAGAATGACATAGGCAATCTTCGTGGGGCTCTCTTTGGTGAGAAATGCAATTTTTGTGGTAAAGATTACAAGAGCAGTCGACTGGTAACTCATAGAAAAGATGGCAGGCCGCATGAGTCCAATTTACTTACATCAGAGAAATGCCTCAGAACTCTAAATCCAGATGAATGGGTTCAGTTGTGTCAGAGATGCCATCGATATGTCCATTGGGCTGAGGACAGTTTGGGTCTTTCTTGGAATGATTTGACTGGAAATTCATTCAGAAGTGATCTACAGCTAGAAGAATTCAAGTTTCATAAAAGGAAGAGAATTGAGATGATATAATGACCAAGAAGAAAAGAAGACGAGGGGATAGTCTTGTAAAGAAAGCTTGGAATCATATTGCTGGAGGAGAGGGATATGATGCACGCGAGGTGTTGTTCACCCTTTTCGATAAGTACCCGCATAGAGCTGACAAAGAAACCACTCTGATATTCGCATGGAGTTTCGAAGTAGAAGGTCGTATCTACAAAGCAGAGGATTGGACACGTAATCTCTTAGAGAAACACCCTGAATATATGGAGGCTTGGGAACTACTTGCACATCTACTGTCAGAAATGGAAGACCGTCAAGATGATTTACAGGAGGTTGTCGACCATATCCTCAAACTTGACCCTAATTCAATATCTGCGCTACGTGCACTTGCAAGTGGATACTACAACAGCGACAAATATGATGAAGCAATCCGAATCTATCAGGATATTGTAAATAGAAATCCCGATGACCCACTATCATGGGATCATCTTGCACATACATTGAGCTGGGCAAGGAGGTACAAGGAATCTCTTGAGTGTTGGAAGAGGAAACTGGAATTAGAGCCTGATGATTTTCGTGCTACAAGATGGATCGAATCGCTGGAAAAGCAACTTTCAACCGACACTTGATCAGTCCGAATCTCATCCTCGGCGTCGCCTCTCCCTATCTTCTCAGATATGGAAGATAACGGTCAATCTTCAGGCAAGTCAAACTCAAGTTGGTTTCAGTCTTATGGCATCTTCCTGAGAACTAGGATTCTTTTCGAGTCTTCAGGTGTGTATTCTGAGAAGTCATCTCCACCATAATCTTCAACGATCTCAAACCCAGCAGTTCTGACAAGGAGTTCAGCCTCTCTTGGCATGACAAGTGACACAGCAACTTGGGTTTCCATACGTTCTGTTCTACCATCCGAATAAACCACATCTACAATTGTGTCAGTATGTCTGATCTGGGCCATGATATCTGTAGAATATGTGTATGTCTTTGTAATAGTAACCCCATCGACCTCTACAGTTTGCTTCTCAGATCCAACTTTCTCAATTACCTCGCGCGGATAGAGATCAAGAACGAATACCCCATCATCGTCCAGATGTTTTCGACCTTGTCTGAGACACGCAAGTTGATCATCTGTTGTTAATAGGTATTTGAAAGACCATGGTATGATAACCATTGCGAATCTCTTTTCGAGCTGGAAATTTGTGATATCCCCAGGAATCAACGAAACTCTTGATTGAACATCCTCAGGGAGTTGTCGCAGTTTTTCTTGTGCAATATCAAGCATCTCAGGAGAAATCTCAATACCTGTGATCTCGTAACCTGCTTGCGCAAGCATGAGTGTGATTCTTCCGGTTCCACAGGCAAGTTCCAAAATGGGTGATCCAAATCGTTTTGCTAGTTCAAGGTAGAGGGTTTCATCTGGTCGCTCTGCAAATGCATCGTAGAATCGAGCTGTATCGCGATAGAATTTCTCGCTTGGTCGTTCTGGCACGAGTATTCCTCCTTGATACAGTGAAGCATTCTCCATCACCTTAATTTTGCTGTTCTTAGAACACATGTTCCAGTTCAACTCATCTAATTCATCAGAAACACCATCAAAGCTAGGACAAAGTAGTAGATTTGATAGGAACTGACCATGAACCTCTCAATTAGGCCGAAGTACCTGCTTGTGGCTGTAAATGATGAAATAATGACAAAGCACAGTGAAATTATTGCCATGATCAACGAGAATTGAGCAAAAACACTCCACTCTACCACCGATTCTAATCGAAACCACAATGTCACCATACCTGCGGTTGTCAATATCCCGGAGAGTGCAATTAGAATGAGATGCATCTTCCCTCGAGTAGTGACGATTTTTCCCCCCTCATCAAGAGGAAAGAAAAGAGCAACAAGTAAACCCAGAAATCCACTGATTATGAACAGAATTGGTCCAATAACAGAACCCTCTCCGTTATTGATTCCCCAATGAAGTCCAAGATAGAAGACGAACAGCAGACTGCTAGACGAAACTATGAACTTGTCAAATAGCTTCTTGTTGGGAGCACCAACCGCCATGAGCGAGCTAACATCATCTCGAATGTGACTGTACTCTGACTGCAATATTCCTCCAAGAATCCACATCAAGGTGTAGATAATCGGACTGAGCATCCCACAGATTGCCAGAAGGTGGATTAGATTCATGCTTACTACTCTCTCGGTTTAATTATGGAAGAGAATTAGGCATCTAAATTCTCAATAACGGTGGCAACACCCTGTCCGCCACCAACACAAGCATTGGCCACTCCATATTTTGCTTTCTTATCTTTGAGAATTCTTGCCAGTGTCCCTGTCAACCTGATCATGGTTGAACCCAGAGGATGTCCAATCGCAGTTGAACCACCCATGACATTCACTTTCTCTTCTGGAATGTTCAGTTTATCCATGCAGTTGAGAGCCACAATGCAGAAGGCCTCATTTATCTCCCAGTAGTCGATATCCTCAGCACTTAATCCTGCATGCTTGAGAGCTTTTCCGGTAGCAGGCACAGGTCCACGACCCATAACAGTGGGGTCGACTCCAGCCCATCCCATAGAAACAATTTTCGCCATGGGTTCAACTCCCCTTTTCTCAGCCTCCTTTTTTTCCATCAAGACTGCCGCAGTAGCACCTGCATTAAGAGGCGAGGCATTACCAGCTGTAATCACTCCTTCATCTGTTCCTTCTCGTTTGATGTAGCCCTCTTTTCCACCATTTTTCTCAAGAAAGAAAGGAGTTGACACTCTTGGCAGGGTTGAAACTTTCTCGAGTGTTGATGGTCGTGCACTCAAATCCTTGTCCACAAGCATCGGTTCATCAATGTTATCAGGTGCATGTCCTTGTATGGGTATAATCTCTCCCTTGAACCATCCACTCTCCTGATTTTTGACGGTCAAATTATGGCTTCGCACCCCAAATTTGTCCATATCCTCCTTAGTAAAGGTGGGAACTTCCTCTTCGTACAACTTCTGAGCAGTCTGCAACATGTTAAGCACCGTAGCTATGTCCATATCAGGTCTGTAAAACTCTGAAGCCTTGTCAGCCATGGACAGATTGGGTTCGACGCCTTTCCCTCTCACCCGAGTCATGTGCTCAAAACCCGTTGACAGCACAGTTGTGCTGAATCCAGTCATAATCTCCATGATGCCAATATGCATCCCTGATCCCGCAGAACCGCACTGACGATCAACAAAGATGGAGGGAACATGGTGCGGAAATCCTGACAGGAAAGCAGGGATTTTTCCT
>JBHLND010000122.1:0-7406 GCA_048937485.1 Promethearchaeota archaeon | reverse complement strand
CAAGTAATGCGGAGAGCTTAGCTCTCCGTGCTCCAATTTATTCACGGATTCTATCTGCCCGTCCTGTGTCTATTGCGGAAGACATGGCGGCGCTAAACATCATTTTTATTATAATTCACAGCTTTTTGGTACCTAGTATCACTAGGTACTGGTGATGAATTGATGGGACTTAGAGAGTATATAATCAGAAGAAGCGTGTACATGTTTCTTCTTATCATAGCAGTGGTCTGCTTCAACTTCTTCCTATTCAGACTTCCCACGCTCATATATGGCATTAGTCCAGTCGATCTCATGATTAGTGAGGAACTGAGATCGAACTTGACAGAAGACCTTCTTCAGCAGATATACGTCAATTATGGTCTAGTGCCTGATCCTGATATCTTTGATTGGATCTACATGTTTTGGAGATACGTCGTCAACATGCTGACAGGTAACTTCGGCGTGTCCTTCTACAGCTTGAGGCCAGTCATGGATGAGATCCTAGCTCGACTGCCCAATACCCTTTTGCTTATGGGAACTTCTTCCATTGTTTCCATTGTCATTGGTATCTGGACTGGGGTTAAAGTCGCAGCTGAGCCTGGCTCACGCAAGGATGTAGCATCGGTCACAGTTGCTCTGCTGATATTCTCCTTACCAATATTCTGGCTGGGCATGATTCTACTCATGACGTTCTCCTTCTATTTGCCAGCATTAACAGGATTTGGCCTGCCGTTAGGGGGTACGGTCAGCTATGAGGCATGGGTCGGCTTCAAGGGTGAACCGTTAGGGGCTCTCTTTATAGCAGGTGATATTCTTAGTCATCTGTTGCTGCCAATGCTGACTCTTGGTATAGGAGGATATGGTGGCTACTTTCTTTATATGAGAAACAACCTCATTGATGTCATGACTGAGGACTATATCCTTACTGCCCGAGCAAAGGGTCTAGATGAGAATCAAGTGCTTTACAAGCATGGTCTGAAGAATGCTATGCTGCCAATGATTACTGTCATTGCCCTTACATTCGGATTCTTGATAAACGGAGCAACGTTGACGGAAACGGTGTTCAACTGGTACGGGCTTGGAAGCTACATCTTCCAAAGTTTGTTCCTTTTAGATTATCCAGTGATTCAGGCAATCTTCATGATAATCGCTATCACTGCAGTACTGGCAAACTTCGTAGCAGACCTGCTTTACGGTGTACTTGATCCTAGAATCAAGTACGGATAGGATAGGAAGTGGATGGCTTCTTTTTCTACGCCGTCCATTTCACCACTTTTTCTCTTGGTTCTACTTTTAGAACACTTACTTGCTCGCTTTTGAGCATATCTTCCCACCCCTCATTGTGTCCCGTCGCGCATCATAACGCTTTTATCTAGTTTTACAATTCCCACTACATCCGACTTCGACTCGGGTATAGGAGATAGAGAGAATATGCCTTATAAGGTAGGAAAGCGAGCAGTTGCTTTGTCATTCGTTACCGTGTTTTTATTCATGGCAATCTCTCCGATTTTTGCTGAAGCACAAGTTACAATCCCCTATGAGGACAGGATATATTCTGGTCCTTATGTGGATAAGCTTGTGTATAAGGAAATTATCGGCGATGACCAGCAAGTGCTAGCTCTCATTAATGATGAGATCGACATCATCAGTGATATGGTCGATCCGCAGTATATCCCGCAGCTTGACGCTGCAGCGGACATAGAGCTGAAGAGCATCAAAAGAAATGGATTTGGTCACTATACATTCAACTGTGACGTATATCCATTGAACATAACTGCTCTGCGAAGAGCTTTTGCTTTTGCGCTGGACAAGGAGCGAATCTCAGCTGAAGTCTGGGAAGGTGAATCCTCGCCTCACGACTCTCCAATGCCAGGTCCTAATCCCTATTGCATTGAGGGTCTGATGCCTTACACATACTACACTGCTCAACCAATCATTGGAAACGAGCTTCTTGATGCAGCAGGATTCCTTGACATTGACGCAGACGGCTTCAGAGAGGCACCTGACGGTTCCGACTTCCAGATAGTTGTTGAGATGGCTACTGCTGCTGAATCACAGATCGCCTTCGAGTGCGGTACAATTGCCGCAGAGGCCTTCGCGACCCTTGACATTGACGCAATTGCTACTCCAACTGACTTCAACGAGTATCTGAGCAGAGTCAACTACCACGGTGACTTCGACATTGTGTTCTACGGTTACAGCTTCACTGGTTTTGAGCCATACTTCCTCGAGACCATGTACGGTTCCGATTACTACCATGTCGATACTTTCAACACTGTGAATTGGAGAAACGCAACCTATGACAGCTACATTCATGACCTCTTCTACGGCGTTGATGAGGACACAATCCGTGATGCCGCCTACGCCATGCAGGAGATTCTCATCTATGAATGTCCGCGTGTAGTTGCGTACAACAACTTCAACTTTGCAGCATACAGAACTGACGACTTCGAGGGTTGGATTGAATCTCCAATCTTCAACTATCCAAACAAGTTCACCAACCTCAAGATCCACAAGAAGATCTCACAGGGTGGTCCTTGGGGCGGCACTTTCCGCCTGGGTCTAGGTAACGAGGTAGAGTCCTACAACATCATGGTTGCAACCTCCGCCTACGCTGCCTATGTCGCAAGGAATCTCTGGATGAGCATCCTTCAGCGTGATGACATTGGTAATGTGAGAGGTGACCTTGCAGAGAGCTGGATCGTTGAAACCAACGCTGAGAATTCTGAAGTTCCAGCAGGTCATATGAGATTCACGTTCGACCTGATTCAGAATGCCACATGGAGCGATGGAGTTCCAATTACTGCAGCGGATGTAGCATTCAGCTTGAACTACTACAAGGACGGTATTGCCTACGGTAATCCATCCAATCCGCGACTCGACGAGCTAACTGTTGCATACGCATCGGGTGCGTACCAGGTAGTCGTTGAGATGGATACAACCTCCTTCTGGCACACTCAGGTAGTAGGATACAACACCATCATACCCCAGCACGTATTCTCAGTCATTGGTGTTGAGGGTTGGAACACCTGGAACCCAGTCTACGGTACTGATCCACACATCACCTCTGGTCCGTTCATTGTGACCGAGGCTGTTGCGGGTGAGTTCCATGAGCTGACTTCCCGTCGACTCACAGACTACAACTGGGCGTTCGGCGTTGAGCCTGCAACAACCACCACAACCACAACCACAACCACCACAACAACGACAGGCACAACAACCGAACAACCACCAGACTTCACTCTGGCAATTGTTGCCGGTGCAGTTGGTGCAGCAGTTGTGATTCTTGTGGGTGGCTTCGTGCTGCTACGACAGAAGTAGAATACATTCAAAGGGGACTTTGTCCCCTCTTTCCTCTTTTTTACAAATCAATCACTGATGAAATGAAACCAGGTGTGGAATAACCTCCTTCCGTGCCGAGACCCTATCTGCTTTTAATTCAGATTCTTGAATTAGGCCTAGAGGAATACATGTTGAAACTAGACCGATCGCGGGCTCTCCTTATTGCGGTTGCCTCTGTACCAATATTCGTTGGCTGGGCAATAACATCTGTTCTAATTGACAGTCCACTATACGTCAATGCGTTCACAACTGATCCTCAGTCATATACAATAGCCGAGCTTGTGATTCAGGGAGTAGTATCAATCGGGCTTGGTGCCACAACAGTTTTTCTTCTATCTTGGGCCATGGAACGAAGGGGTCCTGGTGCCCGTAAGTTGATGGTGGCTATGATTGTTTCTCCAATCCTCACGCTAATCTTCTTTGTCCTGGGCCAATCACTTCTTCTAATCCTCTTCAAGGGTGCTACCAGTACGGTTTGGCCAAGCCTGCTTTCAATAGGCTCACTAGCAGTCTTCATGCTATCCATAGTCTTCATTGTGATGGATGCCGTTCCCCCGCTTATGAAAAACCTCTTCGTTGGGTTCTACGGGAGCATTTTTGGCACTTTTCTAGGAATCGCCTTTTTTACTTCGTCAATGATTGTACTCGTTGGAACCCTCATCATTGAAGATTGGTTCTTAACTAGATTCTCTCCAGCCGCAAAAGCAGTAGAAATGGTAAGTGACATTGGTTCGGATCCATTCGACTACACAAGAATTCAATCCAGAGGTATCGCAGTGGGTGCTGGAGATTTTGTAGCTTTTTCATTGATATCTGCGCATTCACTCCTTTACTTTCCAATTCATGTGTTTGCGATGACAATCCTTCTCATACTTGTTGGAATCGCTCTCAATGCCACAATATTCATCGAGGAGGATAAGCCCTATCCAGCCATACCCTTGCCTGCATTGCTTGCAATCTTTCCTTGGCTTGTTCATCTCGGCGTATTATCTCTGATGCTGGCGTAGCTGCGCAAAGCGTAACGAATATCACTGAAAATGATGCGAGTGGCGTTGTGCTTGGAATGATCGAGAGTGAGAGAACACAGAATCTAATCATTGCATCGGCAATCATCTTTGGTGTTATTAGCGCGGGCATAATAGTTGTGAATTCAAATTACTACAGCGGGAGCTATGCACTGGCACATTATACAGAAGTCAGCCTTGAAAACATCCGTCTCACAAATCTGGATCCTTCCAATGAGAGCCTAATTCCCGGGTTATACTTTACGTTGAATGTTCAGACTCGAGATGACAGCGCAGGCGATGCTGCATTGACTTACATCACTGTATGGCCATATCTAAATGGAGAGGCTATTCTGTATGCAACCTTTACCCGGCAGATTCCTCTTGAAAACCAGAAGCTCTACCCAAGCTATGATCAGAACTACACGGTGTCAAGCTCCATACTTGATGAAAGCGATCAGCAGATCCTCTTTGATGCATACACCAGTGCTAACTGGACTTGGGCTGTTGTGGTTAGGTATTGGTATAGCGTAATCAGTCCAGATAATCTAAGTTTCAGAGAAATATCATTCGCATACGCTGGAGTCAGTGGTATTGATCTCTAGAGCTCATCCTTCAGTTTCGTTATCCTAGGAACTTCAAGTGAATTCACACCTCTGAGCTCTGCCAGTTCAACCGACACCATGTCAAGGAAGTGGATCATACAGAGAGCTTCAGAGAATCTGTCTTTTGCTTCGAGTTTTATCTGCATTGGAGGAATTCCAGTTTCATTGATTAGCGCCGCTGTTGCCTTGAATCTGGTTTCTGCAGTCTTGTCCTCAAAGCAACTCCGAAGAAGTATGGGCTGGATTGAAAACGGCTCGTAAGCGCCAATTGCCTCAATTTCGTTGTGATTTGCCTCTGGAAGCTCTGCGTGGAACGATGCCATCTTGGCATTTTCGTTTATCTGGCATTTTGCCCTGTATGCTACTTGTGACAGATGTTTCCATCCAATGAAGAGTGACGTTTTACCAAGGATTCTTTCTGCAATCCGTTTTGGAGATAGTTCCAACGAATCCCAGTTCTTGGCTTGTTCTGCAAGTGAACCCGCTGCATCGTCCATGGGTGTAGGATCTACTCCAACTAGTGTTTCCAATATTGGCAGTAATAGTGCCATAATCATCGGGAATGCCCCTCTAGGTGGAAAGCCAACTGGCAGCTCCTGTAATGATTCGTCGGGTGCTTCCTCCAAAATCCTCCCCCCCGATGTGAAAGCAAATACCGGGCAATTCCGGTGTCTTGCTTCCTGAAATGAAGAAATGGTTTCCTCCGTATTCCCAGAATAGCTGACAACAAGGACCGCCCATTCCTTATCGACAAACCTTGGCAATCCATAATCACGGTGTATAAGAATTGGCAAATCTATTGAATCCTGTAAGATTCCTTTACACACTGAGCCCGCGATGGAGCTGCCTCCCATTCCAACAATGCATACTCCTTTCAACTTGGATTTTCGCAGGCTTTTGGCCTTCTGAATTATAGTCTGGTTGGGCTTTAGTGACTTCAACATAAGCGGAAAGCTCTCCACCAAAACCATCATGTCGGACTTGTCCAAGCTACTGAAATTCCCCAAGTCACTTACCTCAATATTGGAGAGGCTTTGTCTATCTTAAAGATGATTGTCACGTGGACTTCAATAAGACTAATACGCTGCTCTGTGGAGAGAAGCTTGCTGCTACACAGAGTAAGGAGCTTCCAAAATGGGTTTGATGAGAAGAGCTGCAGTGAGGGGAATAATCCCCTCAGGGAATAAAGTGTCTGAGCTCAGGAGTAGTCTAATACGATTGATGACTGAGATTCCCACTGTGCTCGAGGGGCAATTTGGCGAAGACGGTGCTATAGCAACGGCGGAGATATTTCGAAGACTTGGGTCTGAGGATGCACAAGGGATGAGGGAGCGTTTGGGACTTGGGTCCACACTAAGAGATGCTTTGGATGGCTGGGTGATCATCGGTCACGTCATAGGCGCCAAGATGGAGGTCACATGGAGCTCACAAACCAAGGCTTCGACTGGGCATCTGTTTTGCCCGCAACATCGGATGTACGCTGATAGAGGAAAGATCTATTGCGATTCCGTATGTCTACCGTACGTGGAGGCTTTCGCTTCCGAGATAAATCCGAATATAGCGACGGTTGTTGACAAACCAGCCGACATGAGCACACCCTGTGTTAAGTCTCTAGTTGTTTCTGAGTAACATCGGAAGATGAGCGCTAACCAGAATTAACTCGACGACTAACCTTAAGAGCAGAACAGGTTCGAGCCAATAGCGGATGTCTTTCAATGAAAGCTGTGATTTTTGACCTTGATGGGACAATCACAGAGCTTACCCTTCCATTGGATGCCATGCGGCAAGATACAAAGGAGTTCTTTATTCTCAGGGGATATCCAAGGGATCTATTCGACCCAACTGACGGTATATCTAGCTCAACCCAGAAAGCTCGGGAGTATTTCTGTACCAATGGACTTTCCAAGCCTGATTGGGACGAAATGCAGGCAGAGCTCGACAAGATCCTCAGTGCTCATGAAAACTGGGCTGCTACAAATGCAGATGTCATAGAAGGTGCTTTGGAAACTGTCAAAGAACTCCGAGAGCGGGGACTAAAGACGGCCATTCTAACAAACAACAGCCGCCAAGCAGTCAATGCAATTATGGAGCACATCCCTTTGGGAGGTCTTTTTGACATTATACAGACTCGTCACGAGTCTCCAAATCCAAAGCCATTTCCAGATGGTCTTCTGATTCTTGTGGATCTGCTAGGTGTATCTCTACGTGATGTGGTCTATGTTGGCGATGCGCGCATAGACGGCGCGGCTGCTCAGCGAGCAGGAATGGAATTCTGGGGAATACTCTCTGGGGAAACCGACGCGCAAAATCTATTCAACGCTGGAGCATCGAAGGTTTTCAATTCCATTGGAGAGATTGTTCGGGAAGTGGATGCCAGACTGAATAGCTAGTTCATGTCCTGTTTCTGCCCAACCTACGACATGAAGATCATCAAAAAGAGGCCTTCAGTTCTGGTAAATCTATTCTCAGACGAAGT
>JBHLND010000121.1:0-7415 GCA_048937485.1 Promethearchaeota archaeon | reverse complement strand
GGTACCGAGAGTTAACGCACCCAAGCATAACCCTGAGATTCCCACTTGTTGATCGTCCCAAAGAGAGCCTTCTCGTCTGGACAACAACTCCTTGGACACTAAGCAGCAATGTCGCGGCTGCAGTTGGTCCTGAACTTACTTATGTTAAGGTACGTCAAAAGGATGAGGCATTCTATCTAAGTAGGGGAACTCTGCATATGCTGAAAGGAGCCTACGAAGTTGAAGAAGAGATATTGGGCTTTGATATGGAGGGTTGGATCTATCATGGCCCCTTCGATGAGCTCCCAGCTCAGAAAGAGAATAGTATTGCTGGGAATCACAAGGTAATCCTATGGGACGAGGTGGGCGAAGAGGAAGGTACAGGAATAGTCCATGTAGCTCCAGGATGCGGAGCAGAGGACTTCCAACTCTCAAAAGAAAACGATCTTGCTATAATAGCACCTCTAACAGAGAATGGAATCTTCATGGAAGGCTTCGATTGGCTGACAGGAATGAACGTGAATGCTGTTGCTCAGCCAATCTTTGATAATCTTAGCAAAAAGGGATTAACATACAAAGTTGAGGACTATACACACAGGTATCCTGTTTGTTGGCGATGCCAGGAGGAATTGGTGTTTCGTCTTGTGGATGAGTGGTTTATATCAATGGGAACCAAGCTCGATGTGCCATATGAGGAAGTCACTGAGGAACAGAAAGAAAGCAATCTCCGCTACCAGATGATGGAAGTTGTCATTAACGAAACCAGCTGGTTTCCTTCCTTTGGAAAAGAGAGAGAAATAGATTGGCTGCGAAATATGGATGACTGGATGATCTCCAAAAAGAGGTATTGGGGTCTCGCTTTGCCCGTTTGGGAGTGTTCAGTCTGTGGTAATTTCGATGTGATAGGCAGCAGAGAAGAACTGAAGGAACGTGCCGTTGCAGGATGGGAGAAATGGGAAGGCCACTCGCCTCATAGACCATTCATAGATGAGATAGAGATAGAATGTAGCTCATGCAATGCCAGAATGAAACGGATTCCTGATGTGGGAAATCCCTGGCTAGATGCGGGCATAGTTGCAATGAGTACAATACGGTACAACACCGACAAGAAGTATTGGAAAAAGTGGTTTCCAGCAGATCTCATCAGCGAGAGCTTTCCGGGTCAGTTCAGAAACTGGTTCTACAGCCTTATCGCTATGAGCACAATCCTCGAGCGTAGAGCACCATTTCGAAATGTCTTTACTTATGCCCTCTTGGTTGACAAAGATGGGAGAGAGATGCACAAGTCATGGGGCAACATGATAGAGTTCAATGAGGCCGCCGATTCAATGGGAGTAGATGTGATGCGTTGGCTCTATTGCGATCACCGACCTGAGAAGGATCTTTTCTTCTCCTATGAGCTTGCAGATGAAACTAGGAGGCATTTTCTCCTACCGCTTTGGAATGTCTACTCCTTCTTTGTGACATACGCTCTCATCGATGGATGGACCCCCAAGAAGGATGCGATATTAACTCCAAGTTTGCTGGACAAGTGGATACTCTCAAGGATGAACGAAGTGACCAAAGAGGTGACAGGTTATTTGGATTCTTATGAACCGGATAATGCAACAGGAGCAGTAAACAGGTTCATTGACCATCTGAGTAATTGGTACCTAAGACGGAGCCGACGACGATTCTGGGCAGAGGCTGGCTCGAGCGATGAGGTTGACGCTGACAAGAACGCTGCCTATGATACGCTGTATCGTGTTCTTGTTAGACTCTCTCAATTAATAGCACCATTCGTGCCGTTTGTCACAGAAGTGATGCATCAGAATCTTGTAAGAAGTATTGATCCAGATGCGCCCGAAAGCGTTCATCTTTGTGAATGGCCGGTAGCCGATTCAGTTGATGATGTTCTCAACAATGAGATGTCGTTGGTACTCCGATTGGTTTCACTGGGACACGCTGCAAGAAATAAAGCAAATCGCAAACTTCGTCAACCACTCTCAGAGATTGCATTTGCTGTTGGCCTGGAGAAAGAGCAAGAGATTGTCACACGCTATTCAGAACTGATTGGCGATGAACTGAATGTTAAGAGTGTGCGTCTATTGGATGTTTCTGCAGAAGTGGTCAGCTATCAGCTCAAGCCACTTCCGAAGCAACTAGGTCAGAAGTATGGCGCACGCTTTCCGTCAATAAGAGATGCGATATTAAATCTTGATCCGCGTGCAGGTGCAAACAAGCTACAGGATGGCAAGCCCGTAGAGGTTGAAGTAGACGGTGATAAATTTGAGATCTTCCCAGAGGAAGTCGAGGTTATAGTTGAAGCCAAAGAAGGATTCTCGACTGCTTCTGAAGGCGCATACCTTGCCGCGTTGACAATTGAGCTAACGTATGAGCTTGAATTGGAAGGACTAGCACGCGAGTTCGTCCGTCGTGTTCAAAACCTGCGCAAGTCAGCAGACCTCAACGTTTCCGAGAGGATTGAAGTTCAGTACTCTTCAAGCAGGCAAATGGCTGAAGCAGTGGAGGCCTATGAGAAGTATATCACAGACGAAACTCTTGCCATCAGTTTGAAGCCGGTGACGAAGCCTGCAGGCAAGTTTCAAGAGAACTATACCTGGGGTGACGAGAAGCTGGCTGTGGCAATATCCCCCATTGAGAAGTAGATCGTTCACAGTGTGGGTAAGGTTTCATGTTCAGCTAGAGCGAAGCAGGATTCCTCACTAGAACGTCAATCAGGGTATGGAAGAACTTCGCATTCTTCTGTATTGATGAAATCGAAACCCATTCATTGGGCCCGTGGATATTTGAACCTATAGGACCAAAATCAAAGAGTTCTGTCCTCTTACCGGCAAAGAAACGTGAGTCAGATGCACCAAATCCCTCGAACAGATGCACAGGGATTCCCACTTTCCTCAAGGCCCATTTTGCTGCACGTATCAGTTTGCACTCAGGATCCGATTGCAAAAAGCCAGCTCCAGAATCCACCTTCAGGGAAAAGAGCTCTACAGCTCCCTCTAATGCCGCATTAATGGCGGCCTCAACGGCCCCGCCATCATTCGTCATGGCTCTCACGTCACAATACAAGTTCCACAAGTCGCCATCTAAAGAGAGCAAATTAGGCGAGATGATCTTTCCTCTAGTTGAAGGCAGAGCGGGAAATTCTGCCTGAGAGATTGCTAGGAGTGCCTGCATTATGGTGGTCAAGTTTGCGTCGTATTCAACTTCACTAGCGGAATCATCAGGATGAACTATGTCGAGTTCGACCCAATCAGGAACCACATTAGATTTGATAAAACTGCCTCGAACGTCGATAACTTTCGCTGATGGGTTGAGGTCCAAGTACTTGGATGCTGCAAGCATCGAATGTCGGTCCACCCCAGGACGCATATAGGCCGAGTGCCTTGACTCAGTAAGGAAAGTTGAAGTTTCGAATCGTTTTGTTTCAGTGGTACCTTTCGATCGAGCCACAAGTTTCTTGAATCTGATGTTAGTCGGAAGAATATTGCGTCGGCGATGGATTACCAACTGATCTACGCCATCACACACAACCACATAATCAGGATAGAGGCCCTGCTTGCGAAGGTATTCTGTAAGAAACTGAGCTCCCTTTCTGCCTCCAATCTCCTCATCTCCCGTTGCAGCCATCATAATGTTACATTCAAAGTCTGACTTCTGGAGAAGTTCAGCAAGAAGGAGCATTGACACTATGGCACCCTTGTCGTCAGCAGCTCCTCGCCCGTAGGCTCTGTCCCCTTCAAGTCTTAGCGTAAAAGGATCAGCTTCCCAATTGGTTCCAACCGGAACCACGTCAAAGTGAGCAAGAAAGAGAATTTTAAATGGACCATGCCCTTTGCGTCCAAAAGCAGAATAAACACCTTCATTCTCTATCAGTTCGGTCATGAAACCTAGCTCCTCCAGTCGACGATTGATGTAGGTTGGGCATTCTTTGGTTGGCATTACATCCGGAGGTTTGCTAATTGTCCTGAATGAAACCAGAGTTCTCAATTCTTCTACTGGATCAATTGCCATCGTGGTTCAATCAGAGAGCGGCACAAGGCAGTGAAATATCCATCGGCATTGACTACGAAGATGGATATTATCTGGAAAAAGAAAATTCATCGAGTGACACTCAAGTGGTGTCACTCGGAATTAGTACTGCATCAGGTTCTCTTGTAGACCCAGCGATTCCATGAGCTCAAGTTTGGCAGTTCCTCAGGCATGCCTTTTCTGGCCCGAATCTCGAGGATCTTCTCTTCCTGCATGCTTACAGGAACAGGTTCGAAGCCGCGGAACTCGTAGCCAAAGAAGCTCCTCCCTGCCGTTGCACTTCGGAATTCATCAGCAATTCCAATTGTTTCAGCAGTAGGCAGGGTACCCTTGACTGTCACCTGATCCTCCTCAGCCTCAATTGTGAGGATTTGACCTCTATGACCAGTGAGCACCTTGATGACTCCACCTTGGGTGTCAGTAGGGGTCTTAATGTCTGTATTCAGAATTGGCTCGTAGAGGCCAGCCTTGGCTGTAAGGAAACTCATATTGAGTCCTGAACTCGTCATTGTTGCCACTTCGTTATAGCCAGTGTGTGCAGGGTCAGTGTGTACTGTTGCATCGGTGAGAACAACCTTAACACCCATCACAGGCTCCTTGGCTATTGGGCCCTGATCTATGAACTCTCGGAAAGTGGTCTGCAGGTAGGAGAATATTCTATCAAACCTCTGCACACCGCTCATTGCATCGACAAGCATTGAGGTTTCATAAATGTCAAGGATTTTCCGGGCCTCCTTTGCATCCCAACCAGCCTCATCACGAAGTATGGCAGCACGGTCTCGAGCGGGCTGATCAGCAGTAATCCTCTTCTTCCGAATTAACTCTACGGTCTTGTCGTCCAAAGGCTCTACGTAGAGCCTGAGTCTATTATGACCGTTTGGCGATTTTGTATGGAATTCCTGACCCTTGTCAGTGATTTTCTCACGGTACACAATAATTGGTTCGGAAATATGAATGGGAACTTGCTCGTGGATACGCTTAGTAAGAATCTCAATCTGGAGGGGATCAATACCGTCCAATCTGTACTCGCCCGATTCCTTGTCATGAATAAACCGAGCAGTTGGATCTGCCATAATCCATTTGGATACAACGTCACCAAGCTTGGCAATATCCTGTGGATCAACTGGCCTGATGCTTCTGCTTACTACAGGTTCGCTAACATATTCAATTGCCTCAAATCCTGGCACATCTGAACCTGGAGTGATGAAGGATTCCCCTGAGGGGCAGATGAACCCAAACACCGAGAATAGATTTCCTGCGGGCACTTCGTCCATAGGAAGAATATCTGTGATCTCTTGCACTCCCAGTCGCTTTACGGTGACATTTTGCTTCATATTGATAAGATGTATCGATTGGCCAGACTTGATTGTTCCAGAGAACACGCGTCCAATCAGAGTTGGTCGTTTGCTCTTTGGATCCACAAAAATCTTGGTGATCATTCCTAGAAGCGGCCCGCTTGAATCGCACTGAAGCAGAGCCTTTCCAGCTTCGCTTTCCGGGTCGCCTTTCCAGATGCGTGGAATCTTGTATTTCTGAGCTTCCTTAGGATTGGGAAGGTGAGTTACAATCATTTCGAGAAGTGCATCATCAAGCGGAAGATTGTCCCTAAGCCACCTCTCATCGCCTTCATTGTACTTCTCAAAGACGACGGTCGGCTCGATGCCCTTCTTCTCTAGGGTCTTCATAGTAAAAGCCCATCCTGTCTTGGCACTGCCAATTGCAATGCTTCCGTCCCTGAAGTCAACTCTCCATTCTTTTGCATACTGAGGCGGCGCAACTTTCTTGATTAGTGCATTGACCTTGGCCATGATGACATCGATACGTTCGTAAACCTTCTTGGGGGGCAGCTTCAGCTCGTTGATTAGACGATCAACTTTGTTGACGAAAAGGACCGGCTTACAGGCCTCTCCACCGACAGCTAGACGAATGTTCGTTTCTGTCTGGGTCATAACTCCTTCCAGTGCATCAACCAGAATGACTGCTCCGTCGCTTGCACGAAGTGCACGAGATACCTCTCCTGTGAAGGAAAGGTGTCCGGGAGTATCAGAAAGCTGTACTAGATATTCTTCGCCATCAACATCGAAGTTGAGCATCACCACTGATGTGAAGATAGTGATACCTCTCTCCTGTTCTTCCTCGTCGCTATCGGTCATTAATGCTTGGCCGGCAGCAGCGTCACTCATGAGCCCTGCCCGACGCATTAGATAGTCGGTAGTTGTTGTCTTACCATGGTCGATGTGAGCGCTAATTGATATGATTCTCTTGTGCTCGAAGTCATCGCTCATGATCAGGCGTTTGATTTGATCTGGCTCTTTCACTTTAACCATTTGTCATCATCACCGTGGCTCCGACGTCTATAGCCTAGTCCAACATGTGTGCTTAATGCAATAGAAGGTCGGAGGCACCGAGGGTTTCCCCGGTGGTCTGGGCGAGCACTTCTACTGATTCTTAAAAGATTATCGTCGTAGCCCCCTATCTGGTAGCTACAACAACCATGCGTTCGGAATTGGCTTCATAGGGCATTCGAGGCAGCTTATTCTGTCCGTAGAACTCCACCTTTGTGAATCCAACTTCGTCAAGCATGCCCTTGATCTCTAAAGAGGTATACATTCGAATATCATTGTTGGTGAGAGCTTCTTCGCTCATGTCAATAATTCGAGAGTTCTCAATGTCAATGAAAGTTGCCGGACGACCCCGAAGAACTCCTGCAGTTGCATCAATAACATGAGGCTCACTCAGAAGGTAGCCATCATCTAGCAGGGTCCAAGTCTTGTGAAACCGAGGAAGATTGTATGGATTCATGAGGTCCAGCAAGAGTCTACCTCCCTCTACGAGGCAATCATAGGAGCCCTTCAGAACCTTCTGGTTGTCGTCATGATTGAAGAATCCGAAGCTGTGACTTAGAAGCACTGCTGCATTGAATCTCTGCTCTGAAGAAATCTCCCGCATGTCGCCCGTATAGAAGTCGACGTTCACTTTCTCTGCGGTTGCCTTGTCCTTTGCAAACTGAATGAGCGTGTTGGACAAGTCAAATCCAGATACCTTGAGCCCTCGTTTGGCGAAAAGCACTCCATGATCACCGCCTCCGCAGGCAATGTCGAGAATTGCATCTTTCTTCTTCAGACCCAGCACTTCAATGCAGAAGTCAACGACAATTTTGTCGTAGTGTTGAATTCCTTGAATCGATCGTCGGTGCTTGATCCGAAAGACCTCAGCCCAGAAGTCATTCCAGCCGCATTCTACACGCTCCATTGGCTATACACCTGACTCAATTTCGTGTGTCGGTGATGATATGAAGCTTCTCATTAATCGGAAGATGAAAAGGATGGAGAAAATGGAGAAGACCCGCAGCCTGTTATGTTCACGCCGGGAGGGACGCAGACTGAAACAACAGGGAACTCCAT